>NZ_JBFUBG010000052.1:0-54406 GCF_056405875.1 Rhizobium sp. P1_E6
GAAGATCCCTCAGGCTGCCATATTCCCCTGAAGACATGATCTTCGGGCTTATTCGGAAGCTCTTATCGTTCAGATTGCCGTAATAGCGGTTGCGCGCGAATTGCACATATCCGCGCTTATGGCCGGGAGCGTAGACATATGCTGCAAGTCCGCTGCTATTATCGACCGACACGATATTGTCCTCGATGCGATTTGGGTGCGCCCATGATGGATGCCAATCCCGCCCGGTACTGTCATCGACGCGAAAAGCCGCGCCTGATCCGTGTGCGACGACGTTTCCTGTCACGACGTTGCTCCAGCCGCCGTTGATGCCGATCGCCGATACATTGCCCGAAAGCGTGTTTCCTTCGATGCGCACGCCGCTAGCCTTACCATCGGTGTAGATCGCCCAACTGATGGGGCTCGGCCATTCATTGGTATTTTCATATCCGGGAGGCCAGAACGTCCCGTCGGCCCTGTTCATAAGATGACCTGTCCCGGTCACGAGATTGAATCGGATGCTGCTGTCTAAGGGGTCGGTCTGCTCGCCCATCATCTTGATAGCACCGCCATCCGCCGTCTGCTGATTGGCGTTGCGGATCACGTTGTGCTCGATCACCGCGTGATGGACTGCATCTTCCGGCCCCCAGAGCGAGCCGCCGGTGATGCCGAACTGTGCAGCATCTTCGATCAGGTTGTCGGCGATCTTCACATCGTCGGCCGCCTGGAACCATATGCCTGCGGTCTCAAAGTAAACCCTTCCGACGTCGCGGATATGGTTCGACAGGATCCTGGCACCGTCCGATTTGCCGAAGCTGCCGTAACTCGTGCCGATGTAGATTCCGTTACCGGCGACATCTGCGATCGCATTGCCGGCAATCAAAACATCCTTGCTTTCAGATACATGGATACCGACGCCGACATTTTCGATGACATTGCCAAGCAGCCTGACGCCATCCGCGTGCTCCAGCCTGATGGCGCCAAACCCTCTGGTTTCCGTAAAGAATTTGCCGCTGCCTTGCGGATTTCCATCACGAAATTGAAGTCCCGAGACAATCATGCCATTGGCTCCCTCCAGCTTAAAGAATGTTGGGAGAACGCCCGCGACAACGATAGAGTCGGGGAACGGCCGGTCGGCAGGTATGTAGTCGAGTTGGCCTGTAACAGGATCATACCACCATTCCCCGGGGGCATCGAGGAATGCGGCCGCCCCGCTCAGGAAATAGCGGCTGCCCTCTGCCGTGAAGAAATAGCCAGTGCCTTTGGTATGAATAATTCGGTTTGCAGTGTCGATTGAGACCACTGGGAGCGTATCGCTCCCCCATTGGCTCCCAGGGTGAAAGCCACCAACAATGTGGGCGACAAGTCCCGCGGCATCTCCCAAGGCGGGAAGATCGCCAGCCCGGAAGCAAAAGCGTGTATTGCCTTCCCAGCCTTCATCATCCGACTCGCACTTGGCCGCAAACAACCATCCCTTGCGAGGATCTCCGTCGATGGGCGCGTTGGGAAAGCGGGCCTGGGTTTGGAGGACCCCATTGACGAAAAGATCGCCCACCGCCTGATCTGGCGGTAACCTCAGCGGTGCCGTCCAGCGGCCATCGGCCTGCGATGTCCAGCGACGCACAAGCAGGCCCCCGTGCAAAACCGGCGTCTGGTTGCATCTCGCCGTGATGACCAGGCCARCATCGCGAGAGTCAAAGACTATCGGTTGAGCGAGATAATAGTCTCCGTTGCCCATTGCAATTGTGCTTTGGCCACCCTTCTTGCGCGCAGCATCGCGAGCTCTTTCAATGCTGGCGAAAGGACCGTCGGTACGTTTAGGATTTGGTCTGGGAAGGCGGCCACTCCAGGTGTCCTCGCCATCCGGAGAAACATAGAACATTGCCTTTGCCGCGGATGTGCCGGTCACTACGTCGCTCAAGGAAGTCCCATTCAGCTTGGCCGATAAGGTCGCCGCCGAAGCTTCCGCGCAGGTCGCGTCCCTGAGCGTCCTCTGCATCTGGTCGGGCGCATTTGCGTCCGACCTCACCGATGTCGGGTTGCCTGGCTGCGGAAAGAGCGTAGCAGGCAAAATGCTCAAGATCAGTGCAAAGCGCAGGCTCATGAGAGTTGCAGCTCCGTCATCATGCTGCGTGCGGGCGCCTGCCGCGGTGGACAGGAGCTGGCTGAAACGACGGGCGCGTATAGCGAAAACATGATCATGGCTGTGGCAAACAGAACGAAAATGGCGTCATTCTGGACCAGAAATATGCTCTCGGTCAGATTCATCACCAAAATCATGATCGTGAAGACGTTTAGCCAGAGCCAGCCATACTGCGGATCACGGCATTGAAGGATCGCGCCCTGGCGTACTGCACGGAGAAGTATCAGGGCGAACAGGGTCATTCCAATTATTCCGAAGCTCAGCATGGTATCGCGATATCCATTATGGGCGTGAGGGGCCAACCATTGGATTTTTGACCAGATAACCCACGCTTCGGGGTTCGCTTCTGTCCAAAACGCCTGGTAGCCGAAGCCGAGCGCCAGATGATCGGCTATCTGACGATCGACCAGCTCCCACAACGGCACTCGGCCCGTCAAAGTGGCATCCTTGCCGAGCCCTTCGAGGAACGGAACCAGGAATTCGTGAAGCGAAATGAGAAGGCCGACTGACACTTGAACGAAAAACAGGATGATGACGATGCGGCCGATGCCGCGGGTTCTCTGCAAGATGGAGTAGAACCCGAGCGAGCAGAATGCCGATGCCGTCGCAATTATCGCGGTCATCGATCCGGAGCCCGCAAGACAGAAGACACCCGCGCTCAACAAAATGATAGCGGTTCGCCGCCAGCCCAAGGTACCGTCAATCAGCACGGCCGTCGCCACCAGTATCATGATGGCGGCATACCAACCGAGACTGTTCTTGTTGAAGAAGATGCCCCGCAAAGCGCCGTCCGAGGGCATGCGGGCGAGATTCGGTGACGCTCCAAGAATGGCCACGCTGAGGACGACACATGTTCCCAAGCTCGCAAATACGAGCAGAAGCAGCTGCCTCGGTGTGAAGCGTATCGCCAACACATAGGCCAGGAGCACCGAAAACAGGAGGCCGATGGCGCGCCTCAAGCTTATTGACGGGCTCACTGACCACAAGACAGACAAAAATGGCAGAACAAGTAGGATGGGTAACAACAGATTTCGCCTGAGTGCTGTGAGAAATTGCGGAAAATTCCGCATCAGGATCAATCCGGTAAACGCGTAAACGGGTAAGACAAGGAGGCGCAATATGGCTTTGGCCGGATCGCTGAGCGCGCCACCGGCATCTACCAACATGAGTGGAAAGACAGCACCCGTTTGGAGAAAAAGGGAAAATCCGGCGCCCCAGCATTCGATGGTCCGCCAAGCGATGACCGGCCCAATCGCGGTTCCAGGCCCATATGCTCTCATTGTCGGTCCCCACTGAACGGGATAGGCAAGAGATCGTTGATCGTAGCAATCTGGAAAGACATATGTGATCGTTCTTGGTTGCGCCAAGGAACAATCGTCCCGTCACATCCGCAGTGCAACAAACACAAACGAAGGCGAGGCTACCTCTAACGCGCATACACACTATCCAATGACCTTGGGGTGCTAAGCCCTTGGGAGGCACTTCTCTTCCCGAGGGTTGATGGCAGGATGCACGTGATTGCCCATAAGAGCAGGTGTTGCGCGTATCCAATCGCCGGTAGGTTGGCGATGAATGCAATACCGCGAAGGACATCGCGCTAGGCCGCAGTTCTTTCCGGTGGGGCCGCAATCACCGAATCTCGATCCGCGGTAACCAGGCCGCCATTTGACGGTGGCGGGGTCAGATCGGCGGGCCGTTCGGGTAACAGCCGCAGGGACGGAGGAATGTTTGTACAGAGGAATGTTTGTGATGGCCCGATCTGCTGCCTCCTCGTCTGCGACCAAGCCGAAGCTGGTCTTCCTCCAATGGGACCACAGTCCTTATTCCCGATACGCGAAGTACTTGATGCAGCACATGCGGGATCATGTGCACTGCCTGGAGCAGCATTTTGAGGTCGTGGTCGTAAGGCGGGGGAGTCGGACCGGACAGCTCCCGCGAGACATCCCCTCGTGGACGCTGCGCAAGGCTGAGACAGCACGCCCACCCACACGCCGCCGCCGAAGAAAGATGGAGAACGCTTATGACGCTTGAGCGGGAGGCCGCGGTAGCGGTCGGCGCGCCGTCTCCGGTAGACCGACCGCACGCACCCATCCGGATACGGACGGGGCACAGCTACCACGTGCCCCTCGCCATCACGCTCGGCCAGAGGAATGCGAGGTTCGTGCAACGCGCATTAACCCCGCTCGCGCGGCTCGGCCGATGGCGCTGGGTGGACAGCATGAGCTTCGTCCCCGAACCGGGCTTCGACGCCATCCACACCTGGAACACCGTACCGCTGCTTACGCGGCGCCCGTACATCGTGACCTTCGAGGATTTCCTGCCTCGCACGCCCGAAGATCGGCGGATCGCCTGGCTTGAGCGCTGGCTCCGGGATCGGCTCGTGGAGCCGCGCTGCGTTGGGATCGTTGCGCTCTCAGACTATGCCGTGCGTCAGGTCCGCCAGCAGCACCACGGCTGGAGCGGCTTGCCGGACCTGCTCGCGAAGATCTCGGTGGTCCCGCCGGCGACGCCGATCCGCCGGGACCGGCCGAAGCACCATTCGGACCGGCTGCGCCTCCTCTTCGTCGGGTACGACTTCATGCGAAAGGGCGGGCCGGTCGTCCTCCGCGCGCACGAGATTCTGCGTGGGCGAGGCGTGCCGGTCGAGACGACAATTGTCTCGAGCCTTGGATGGTCGGCGGATGACTATGTGGGGCCGCCTGACGCCGCTTATGTCCAAGCCGAACTCGCGCGGCTGTCGCAAGAGGGCGTGGTCCATCACCGACGCCAGCCCCCAGCCGAAGTGCACCGCCTGATGGACGCCGCCGACTGGCTTGTCTTTCCGACCTTCCACGACACCTTCGGCTTCGTTACGGTCGAAGCGCTGGCGGGCGGCACGCCCGTCATTGCCACCGATACCTGCGTGATGCCGGAAGTGGTGATCCCCGGCGAGACCGGTTGGCTTCTGCCCTTCGAGAACGAGGACGAGGTCGGCAAGTGGCGCTGGCTCTACCGCAACGCCGAGAGCGGCTACCTTGATGCCTATCACGGGGCGACCCTCAAGCTGGCGGACGCTCTCGCAGACAGGCTGACGGAAGCGTGGGAGGAAAGGCGTGATTACCAGATACTGAGCGCCGGCGCCCTCGCCGCGGCGCGCACGCGCTACAATCCCGAGATCGCCCGGACGAAACTTGAGACGCTCTACGAACGGTTCAGGGATGTGCTGACATGACCGGCCGCCCGGAAGGCGCCGCACCCGTCAAAGAGCGCGCGCTGCGCAGCGTCCGAGAGGCGATCGCGCTTCCAGTCAGCCAAGACTGCCCCGGCCTACTTCGTTTAGGCGGACTGAACGACGGCGTTCGTGTTGTTACTTCAGGTGGCTGTGACCTTGATCAGTTATCGCAGATCCGAGTGCCCGTGATACCCATACGGGAGGAGAAGTAATGGAGTTGTCATTCTCATTAGATCCGGGTGCTGGCGAATATGACGCGACACCCGATAAGGCCATCGAGGCGGTACAACACTTCGATGGGCCGCTTCTGATTGACCTTGACGAGACACTTTATCTGAGAAATTCCACGGAAGATTTCATCGACTGTGCACGACCGGCCTTGGCGGCGTACATGCTCCTGAAGCTGCTCGACCTATTGCGCCCATGGCGTTGGACCGGAGCGGAGACGCGAGATGTCTGGCGCGTCCGGCTCGTTCTTGTGCTCTTCCCTTGGGTGATACACCTTTGGCAAAAACGCGTTACGGCGTTGGCTCGCGAGTTCGGGAATGTGCCATTGCTGCGCGCGGTCAATGCGCGGCCGAACTTGCCTATCATTGCAACCTTGGGATTCCGGCCGATCGTTACTCCACTCATCGCCGCACTCGGTCTTCCTTCCGTGCGCGTGGTCGCGGCGCGCGTCTGGACTGCAACGGATCGCCGAGATGGAAAGCTAGCGCTTGTCGGCGGGGCATTGGGCGCCGAGACGCTGCAACGCAGCCTTTGTCTCACCGATTCGTTGAATGATCTGGCGGTCCTCAAGGCATGCGCGTATCCGCTCCGCACGATTTGGCCACACGCGCGCTACCGGCCCGCCTTCGCCGGTCTCTATATTCCCGGACGGTACCTGACGCTGATCAAGCGGCCGAACGCGCAATATATCCGCCGGATCATCCTGCAAAAGGATTTTGTACTGTGGGTTCTGTCGTCGATCTGGCTTGCGGCGGTGCTGCCACTGCACCTGCTCGGCTTGCTTGGTTTGTTGATTTCGTTCTGGGCAGTATATGAGCAAGGCTATGCAGATAACGACCAGATCGCAGCTCGATTCGAAGAGAGTCCGCAGTTGACGGCCGAGTTCGAGAACGTGGAGGTGGCGGTCCCGCAAGCAGCTCATTGGTTCTGGGCGGCGGCGGCCGGCATCGGCGGAATCACATTGCTGCGTTGGCCACAACCGCCAAGCTTCATCGACTGCGCCATCTGGACCGCAGTGCTTGTTGCGACGTGGCTCTGCTTTCGTTTTTTCAACCGCCTGGACAAGGCTACGCGCGTCTGGCCCTACGCCGGTCTGCAGTTCGCCCGCTGCGCAGCTTTTGCAACGCTCGTGCCGATTGTGCCGATCGCGCCGGCCGCAATCGGTGCCCACGTCATCGAAAATTTTGTGCCCTACTTTGTGCGCCGGCTCCGTGGCGGCTCATGGGATCTGCCGCATAATCTCATGTACCTGATCTTCCTTGTCCTGCTCTCACTCCTAGCCGCAGCTCAGCAGGGCGTCGAAATCCTCCTGCAATGGCCGACACTCACACTCTTGGGCTTCGCCGTGTTGCGAGCCGCACCGGAGCTTCGCGCAGTCGTCGCAAGGGCATCGTGGATCGATCGTGACTCGCGACGAGGCTCGCAATCCTCGACCGGGTCCGGCCCCGATCGGTCCGGGCGGCCCGAGCCGCAGGCGGAGGCGCACGTGACGCGGGAAACGCTCGTCCGATTTGGGGGCGCGCAATGATTGAACTGCCGATCCGCGCTGAAAAGGCCGCCATGCGATGGTCGCAGGGTCGGATCTGCGGGCCGTTCGGGTGACGGCCGCAAGAATGGAGAATGTTCGTGTCGACCCCATTTTCTGCCTCGCCTGCAACCAAGCCGAAGCTGGTCTTCTTCCAATGGAACCACAGTCCCAATTCCCGATATGCGAAATACATGACGCAGCACGCGCAGGATCATGTACGCTGCATGGAGCAGCATTTCGAAGTCGTGGTCGTCAACGAGGATTGCGACTATGGCCGGATCTGCGACCGGTACCAACCGGACCTCACGCTGTTCGAGCTCGGTTATCAGTCGAACCAATCGCATCGCATTGAGATCCGGAACGTGTCGGCCCATTCGCAAGTTCCGAAAGCCGGCCTCCTCAACGCCGATTCATGGGCGCCGACGCGCTCGGGCATCTTGTCGGACATAGATCGCTTGGGAATCGGCGTTTGCTTCTCCATCTGCACGACGATCCAGGATTACCTGCCCGACAGTCTGGATGGTCTTTATGTCTGGCCGAACTTCATCGACCCAGCCGTGTTCCGCGATTATGGCGCGGAAAAGTCCATCCCGATCATGCTGACGGGCTCGCGGGCCGAGCTCTATCCTTGGCGGCGCCGTGTCTTCCCGCTCCTTTCAGGATCCTATCCCTGCCTCATCTGTCCGCCGCACGGCTACTTCGACGCCAGTGCCGCGCGGGCCCTCACCGGCGAACGCTACGCCCGCACGCTCAACGCTAGCCTCTTCGCCCCATCTTGCGGGACAATGGCACGGGAGATCGTGCGCAAGCATTTCGAGATCCCGGGCGCCGGATCCTGCCTGATCGCCGAACGCACACCGATGGCCGAGGCGGCCGGCTTCGCGCATATGGAGAATTGTGTCTTTGCCGACGCGGACGACGTATTGGACGTCCTTGACAACCTCATGCAGGATCGAGACCGGCTCCGGCGCATAACAGACGCCGGGCACGACCTGGTCCATTCCCGCCACACGATCGCGCATCGCCCACAGATCTATCAGTGGTTTCAATTACAGAAGGCACCATCGCCAGGCCGCCGGATCGAGCAGGACGGCCCGTTCGGCGACCTTGTGGGGGTCGAACGGACCGGACCGCGCTTTCCGGCGCGGAGCGGAGGAGGCGCCGACCGCACCCTGCTCGCGAATGGATACAAGAGCCTTCGGCGCGGCGAGCTTGGAGCCGCGCGCAAGGGGTTTTCCGACTGCCTCATCTATGTCAGCGATCTGCCGGAGGGCCTGTTTGGTCTAGCGCTGTGCGATCTGGCGAGTGGCGATCCTGCCGAGGCCGCCATCCGGCTTGGACACCTGATCGAAACGACGGCCGTCGTCTACGGCGCACAGGATCCCGACCCTGCCGAATGGGCCGTCTATCTCTTTGCGCTTTCCCGTCTTGGACGGGACTGGGAAGCTCGACGCCTAGCCGATTGGTATCCGCGACTGTCCCATCCCGCGCTTGATTACATTCGCAGCCTCCTCTTTGCACCCGATGCCTGGTCTGGAACCGGCGACGCGCTCACGAGACGACCGAGCATCCACGACAGGTTCGTCGCGGCAGAATCACAGGGATGGCAGGCGCTGCTGACAGAACTGTCCCGGCTCCCGCCGCCCTCCGAGCGAAGCGTCCCGGAGGGCGGTGGACGGGCACCGGCGGCCTCGCGCCGCGCCGGACGGGCGACGTTAAGGCAACTCCTGGCCCATGCGACAGAATACACAGTGACACGGGCGGGCCTGACCGCCCTAAGACCGAACATCCCCCCAACGGGAGAACTCGACTATCTGCGAAATGTGTCCCGGCAGTTGCGCCGCGCCATCCGCAAGACCCGGCTCTGGGACCTTACCGCCGACACGCGCCGGTTCTTCAAGGCGCGGCGGGAACGACGCGAGCTATTCCGAGGCGCCGAGGCCGAGCGGCGGGAGTGAGCGCAGATGCGAAATCACAAGGGCAAGGCATGGCATGAGGAAGGGCGCACAGAGCGTCATTAGGATCGTGTTCTGCGCCAATCCGGAAAATTTCCAGCGCCTCGCGGAAGGTTTCGCCGGATTCGAGCGTCTTTCCTTCCGGATCACTACATCGACGGACGGGTGCTGGGTGGGCTGTTCATCGACCGGTATTAGGCTACGTGTCCTTGTTCGGCAGCGGKGCTACGACCTCGCGCTGCACGATCAGGACGCCATCAACGCCGTTTTCTTCGATGAAATAAAGACGCTGGACTGCCGCTGGAACCTGCAGGCCAGAATGTACAGATGCGGCAGGCGGGCAGCRCCGCACGACTGCCACACACGAGGCGCGTCGCCGACCTAAAATCATCCACTATACCACTTTCGAAAAGCCGTGACTCTTTAGATCGCGGACTCCCCTCAGGAAGACGCCGTGGTGAGATGCGAAACCTGTCCCGACAAGCCGCCGGGCTCAGAGCCTCGAATACTCCTTCGATCGGCCTTCAGGATCGCCGTGAACTGCCCCCATTTTCGACCGGACACTCAGCATAAGCAGGAAGGCTCAAGCACAGGCTGATCCGACAGGCTTCGCCCGAATCAAGCCGGATGGCCGCTCCTCGGACGGCGAAGTCTTCGTTCATGGCTACCTGGCGTATCAAGTAACAATCGCCCGGTCACATCCGGAGCGCAAACAAACGCAAACGAGGCGGGCTACGTTAGCGCGCATGCCCACCATCTAATTATGTTGTCGCGCCTAAGTCCTTGGGAGGCACATCCCCTCCAAAGGTTGATGACAGGGTCTACGGGACTGCCCTTAAGAGCAGATGTTGTGCGAGTCCATTCGCCGGTAGTTTAGCGATGAGTGCATACGCGAAAGACATTGCTAGGCCCCAGTCTCCGGTGAAGCGAGGCAACGATTCTGGTGCACGCTGACTGTTCGCAGTTGACGATTAGAAGGGTTGGGATTGCTATGGTTCTGCGTCATGGTCCTGGTTCCGCACGCTACACGGCAGGAGCGTCATTCGTCGCGGTATTGTTGGCGAGGACCTCACCAGCCCTATACAAGATCCTGATCGAGCGAGGTGATACTTCGGATATCGCTATTACGGAGGCTCCCAACCTCGGTGGCGACAGCAATGTCGAGCTCGCGGGCAACATCCTGCTGCCGCACCACCATTGGTACCGTGTAGCCTCGGCAAGTCCGGGCGGAGCCGAGGCATGCACCCGGCTCAAACTTGCTGTCGAAGCGCTATGGAGGCGGACGCGTGATGCATTGCGCAGAGCCGGCGACCTCCCTCGACCTGGTCAGGATATTGGCTTGTCGGAGTCAGCACGATGAAAGCCCTGATGCTGGTTTCCGAACTCGAAGACTACACCATCTCCTACGCCAGCGGCCTGGCACAACACATGCAGGTCGTGCTGGGCGTTCCGCGCCGGCGCTTCGAACACCTTGCTTCCTGGTTCGATCCGGCTGTCGATCTGCACCTTCTGGATTGGCCGCGGCACCGCTCGCTTTCCAATCCCTGGTTCCTGCACCAGCTCACACGTCTCATCCGGCATGAACAGCCGAACCTTATTCACCTTCTGAGCAATTCTACGCTCTGGCTGAATTTTGCCGCTCCATTCTGGCGCCCGATTCCGCTCGTAACGACCGTACACGATGTGACAGTGCATCCTGGCGATTCCGATACCCGCACGCTGCCCGCCTGGGCTCCTGAATTGATGGTGAGGCAATCGCGTCATGTCGTCGTGCATGGCGAGGGGCTGAAAAGGATGGTCCTCGACAGATATTCAAAATCCCCAGATAGCGTCCATGTCCTGTCGCATCCAGCCATTCATCGCTACGCGGAGCTCGCCCGTCGGAGGAAAATGACGCGGGGCCAGGCAGACGGAACCATTCGGGTCCTGCTCTTCGGGCGGATTTTTGCTTACAAGGGTCTGGAGCATCTGGTCCGAGCCGAGGCCATGCTCAAGGATACGCTCCCCAATCTGCGCATTACGGTGGCGGGCCGTGGCGACGACCCCAGGATCTTCCAGCCACTTATGGGGGAAGCCGGTCGCTATGATATCCGCAACCGCTTTATCGAAGACGAGGAGGTCGCGCAGCTTTTCCTGGACGCCGATATCGTTGTCCTTCCCTATACGGAAGCGTCTCAAAGCGGTGTCCTCAACCTTGCTGCGGCCTTTGGCAAACCGGTTATCGTAACGGATGTCGGCGAATTGCGCGCGACAGTTCAGCCAAATGGATTGGGGGTGGTTGTGCCGCCGGGGGATGCGGAGCAGCTCGCAAGAGCCATCCGGATATTGGCGGAGAACCGCGAACTCAGAAACAATTTCGGTGCCAATGCGCTCGAATGGGCCACAGGACCGAATTCACCTGAACAGGTCGGGGCACAGGCCGCGGCCGTTTATCGCGAGGTGGTCGGATCATGCTGATGAAGGTATTCGCGGCCGGCCACCAGATAACGATGCGGAACGCGGCAAGCGTCCGTCACTATGTGCCGGGCGGTTGCGAGAACGGCGGCGGCATCGGCAGGCTGGTCGGATATATATCCAGCACGGCGAAGGAGGCAGGAGAAAAACATCTGGTCACCGATACCAGGGGGCCTCGGTGGTCAGTCGTGGCGTCGCCTGCGCGCTTGCTCGGCGCCATCTTGATGATGGTGAAGGATCGGCTCGTTGCTCCGCGACGAATTCATCACATCCATGTCGCGGGTCGCGGCAGCACTTCCCGAAAACTGATCTTGACTGAGGCCGCCCGCCTCCTTGGATGTCGTCACATATTGCATCTGCACGACTATGATTACGCAAGCGATTTCGCCACACGCTCGCCACGCCAGCAATCGCTCATACGTCGAATGTTTCAACATGCGGACTGCGTTGTGGCGCTCGGCCAGCGTGATCGCACAACGCTGTCGGCACTTCTGGGCGTCGAGGAACGCCGCATAGTCGTCGCTCATAATTGCGTCTCCGATCCGGGCGCACACGGTGTTCGGGTCGGCGAGACACCATTGATCGTATTTCTTGGTCGGCTGAGCGAGCGTAAAGGCGTTACCGAGCTTCTCCATGCCTTGAGCCATCCGCTCATGAAGGAACTGGGGTGGCGCGCCGTGCTGGCGGGCGATGGACCTGTCGAAGACTACCGACGCCAGGCCACAGCTTTGGCACTTTCGGATCGGGTGGAGATGCCGGGCTGGCTCGACGCCGACAAGGCGCGGGCCTTGTGTGCACGTGCGGATATCCTTGTCTTGCCTTCACATGCCGAAGGCCTGGCAATGGCGGTTATCGAGGGACTTGCCCATGGGCTCGCGGTTGTCACGACACGTGTCGGCGCCCACGAAGAAGTCATCTCCGACGGCGAAACCGGTGTTTTCGTGCCTGTCGGAGACAAGGATGCCTTAGCCGCGGCGCTGGCGAAACTCGTGATCGATCCGGACATTCGCAACCACCTCTCGTCCAGGGGCCGCGCCCTCTACCTCAATCACTTCAGTATGAAGGCATACATGCGATCGATGGAAAAACTATATGAAGCCGTCTCTGCGCAACCTCAAACAATGGTTGGCGCGCCATGACAATTTCAACTGTTCCCCCAGATCGTAACGTCCCGCTGTCGTCGATGCGTTATGACCCCAGGTTTCAGACAGAGACCAAATCGGACGACTTTGATCTGACATCAGGCATGCGCCTCATCCGCCGAAGGGTCGTCATGATCGCGGCGCTGACAGCACTCTTTATGGTGCCTGCCATTACGATGATTTCCGGATTTAAGCCGAACTATCACGCCGAGTCCCGGTTGATCATTCACAGGCCATTAGCAACAACGCTCGGCGCCGAAGATAACAGTCGCAATGATCCTCTGGACCTTACATCGGAGATCGAGCGATTGCTTTCCAGAAGCGCCGCCGAACGGGTGATCCGCGATCTTCAGCTCGATGAGCGGCCAGAATTCAATGCGGCACTGCGTAAGGCCTCTGTTGCCGCAAAGGTCCGGGAAATGTTGCGCGGCCTGGTCGACAGCGAAAAACCGTCCTTGCCGATACGAGACAGCATCGAGCCTATCATCCCCGCATATTACAAGGCGCTGCGCGTATGGAGTGACGGCCAGGGTGACGTTATCCAGATCGGATTCGATGCGAGCGATCCCAAACTGGCCGCCGCAGTCCCGAACCTGCTCATGAGCATCTACCTTGAAGAGCGCAAGGACAGCATCCGCAGCCGCCTGGACGCTGCGGAAGAATGGCTTCTGCAGCGCATCGCCGAACAACAGGATCGCGTGAAGACAGCGCGAGAAGCTGCTGACAAATATCAGGAAACGGCCAGTGTCGTTTCGGACGATGACACTCAGGGTGAGCAGATCAAGTCGCTGATGGAGTTGAGTGAGCGGCAAACAAAAATCGAACAAAGCCGCGCTGAAGTCGAAGCAACGATTTCGACGCTGGAAACAGCCGACGATTCTTCGCTTGCTCTCCAGAACATACCCCTTCCCGATAGCATCGGCGCGATGGAACGCGACCTGCGCGCACAGAAGCTAGATCTGGAGCGCCTTCTTCAGACCTATGGCAACGATGCCGAAGCAGTGGTCGACCTGCGCGAGAAGATTGCCAAGTCCCACACCGACCTCGGCCGTGCGGTCGATCGGTATCTCCAGTCCATGCGCGCCAAGCTGGCAGCGCTTGATCATGAAAATAGTGCGGTCCGCTCTGCGTTCGCAGCCGCCCAGGTGCAACGTTCCCACTCGGCCCTGGCGCAAACCGAGTTGTTGCGACTGCAGCGCATCGTTGACAGAGAGCAAACGACGCTGGACGAACTCGAAAAGCAACGCCGTGGTCTTGCTGGACAGGCCATGCTGCCGGGAGCGGAACTTGAGGTTTTGTCACCGGCTGCAGAGCCGCTCGGGCCGCAGGGTCGCGGACGGCTTTTCTACCTGATCGGCGCCATGGTCGCTTCGATTTCGATCGCGGTGACGGTCGCCTTCGTGGTTGAGATGGTGGACAGGTCGGTCCGCAGCTTCGACCAGTTGGCCGGAATGGCACGCATAATACCCGGCGGTTTTATACCGCGCTTGACCAGGAAAAGCCGGAATAATCCTTCGGCACTGTTCGGCCATGGACAAGGCGGGATGTTTGACGAAGCGATGCGCACTGTCATGATTTCGCTCAAACAGTCCAACGGCGGAAAATTGCCCAACAGCATTGTGGTGACGTCTGCGCACAGCGGCGAAGGCAAGTCGCTTGTCGCYAGATCGCTGGCAATCGAACTGGCGGCCAACGGGAATTCGGTGCTGCTTATCGATGGCGACCTTCGACGCGGAAATCTCGATGCGCTTTTCAAGTCAGGTTTAAAGCAAGGATTGAATGAATTCCTGAGCGGACAAGCCCAACTACAGGACATCATCTGTCACCATCCAAGCGGTATCGACTTCATTCCTGCCGGTAGCCCCAGTCCCAACCGGCGCGCTCATTTGAATGATGTGGCTGACATTATCGAGATGGCACGGGCAAATGGCCAGATCGTGATCTTCGACAGTGCGCCTGTACTGGCCTCGTCCGACACGATGCATATGACTGCGTTGGTCGAGCGAACCTTGATGATAGTAAAATGGGCAAAGACCAGCCGTCGCGCCGTCGAAATTACCGCGCTGCATCTGAGAAGCGCACGAATCTCCGAAATTGTTGTCGCAATAAATAAGGTTAAGCCGAAAAAACACGCCCTATACAACTTCAGTGACTCGGAGTTATTTTCAAGAGCGCTCATGAAATACCATGACTACAAGACATGAAATTTCACTTTCATGGAAAGGTACTTGGCACGGGTAGTCACTGTATCGGGGCTTTGGAAATGAGGGGGCATTCGAACTGCCGAGCTAAAAACTGCTTCGCCAAGCGTACCGCGCCTGGCGGGGCGACATCAACTTTTCGAAACAACTGTAGTACCAGAGTTGGAGGGTGATCATGGATACCGGAGTAAGACATAACCGCAAAGTTGCGCTGATAACCGGCGTAACAGGTCAGGACGGCGCATATCTGGCCGAATTGCTCTTGGAGAAAGGGTATATTGTCCACGGCATCAAGCGGCGCTCGTCGTCCTTCAACACCAATCGTATCGAGCATCTCTATGAGGATCCCCATGTCGAGAATCCTCGCTTCATCCTCCACTACGGGGATATGACCGATGCAACGAACCTCATTCGGGTGGTTCAGGAAACGCAGCCTGACGAGATCTACAATCTTGCTGCACAAAGCCACGTCCAGGTGTCTTTCGAGACGCCTGAATATACCGCCAACGCGGATGGAACCGGCACCCTGCGGCTGCTTGAAGCCATTCGCCTTCTGGGCCTCACCAAGAAAACACGATTCTATCAGGCATCCACCTCCGAGCTCTACGGCAAGGTTCAGGCGGTCCCGCAGAACGAGACGACGCCTTTCTACCCTCGATCCCCCTACGCTGCCGCCAAGCTGTACGCCTACTGGATCGTGGTCAACTATCGCGAGGCCTATGGCATGCATGCCTCAAACGGCATCCTGTTCAACCATGAAAGCCCGATCCGCGGCGAAACCTTCGTGACCCGCAAGATTACCCGGGCGGCGGCGGCCATCCATCTCGGCCTGCAGGACCGGCTCTATCTCGGCAATCTCGATGCAAAGCGCGATTGGGGACATGCGCGAGAATATGTCCGCGGCATGTGGCTGATGCTGCAGCAGGATGAACCGGAGGACTATGTTCTTGCGACCGGCGAAACGCACACCGTTCGCTCCTTTGTCGAGAAGTCCTTTGCCAGAGTGGGCATGCCGATCGACTGGCAAGGCGAAGGCGTCGAGGAAAAAGGATATGACAAGCTATCCGGCCGGTGTGTGGTGGAGGTCGATCCGGCCTATTTCCGACCCACTGAAGTCGACCTTCTGCTTGGCGACCCGACGAAGGCGCATACGAAACTCGGCTGGAAGCACGAGGTCAGTCTTGATCAGCTGGTTTCGGAGATGGTTCGCGAGGACCTGAAAGTCATGGCCCGCAATGTTCCGACGGTTGGTGCGAATAAGGGCTTGGTGCATGCCTGAGCTCATCTACAGCCTTGCCGGAAAAAGGGTCTATGTCGCGGGCCACCGAGGCATGGTGGGCTCGGCGATCGTCCGGCGTCTCGCGTCCGAGGGCTGCGAGATCTTGACGGCCCCGCACGCCGAGATCGATCTCAGACGGCAGGATCAGGTGGAGGCATGGATGGCAAAGAACCGTCCCGATGCCGTCTTCCTGGCGGCTGCGAAGGTCGGCGGTATTCTCGCCAATGATACCTATCCGGCCGACTTCCTCTACGACAACCTTATTCTCGAGGCGAACATCATCCACGCCGCTTATAAAGTTCGCGTTGAAAAGCTGATGTTTCTGGGTTCGTCCTGCATCTATCCGAAGTTCGCCGATCAGCCGATCGTCGAAGAGGCGCTTCTCACCGGATCGCTCGAACCCACGAATGAATGGTATGCGATCGCCAAAATTGCCGGACTGAAGCTTTGCGCTGCTTACCGAAAACAGCATGGAAAGGACTTTATCTCGGCCATGCCCACCAATCTCTATGGGCCAGGCGACAATTTTGACCTCGATTCAAGCCATGTCATGCCAGCGCTGATACGCAAGGCGCATGAGGCAAAGCACAAGGGAGAGAAGGAAATACGCATCTGGGGCACCGGAACGCCGCTGCGCGAATTCCTACATGTCGAGGATTGCGCCGACGCCTGCATCCATCTCATGAAGACCTATTCCGCCGAAGGTCACGTGAATGTGGGCTCAGGCGAAGACATTAGCATCCTCGAATTGGCTGGGCTCGTCGCAGAGGTCGTCGGCTTCGAAGGCGAGATCACGCGAGACCTCACCAAGCCGGACGGTACGCCACGCAAGCTGATGAGCGCTGATAAGCTCCGCGCTCTCGGCTGGTCACCGAAGATCGGCCTGAAGGAGGGCATCGCGGACGCCTACCACTCCTTCCTGAATGGGCATTATCTCGAACGCCACAACGAGGCTGCTGAGTGATCGCGGGCCAGCTGTCGTCACAGTAACCGCGTTATCTGAGGCGCCCGATCGTCAGCGCATCAATGTCACCGGCCGCTTGAGTTTTCGTTTCGGCTTGCTTGCCGATGAGGAAGTCTCGGGCCGCAGCGCTTCCGTTGCCCTATCGCGGTCAACCGGCCGGCCGAACAGATATCCCTGCACATAGGGGCATCCGAGGCTCTGCAGACGTTCTGCCTGATCTTCCGTTTCGACACCTTCGGCTACGATGCGGGTACCGAGGCCGATCGACATGTCGATAAGGGCTTTGACGATGACTGCGCCGGGTCCATCGGACATCCGGTCAATAAAGGTCTTGTCAATCTTGATGATATCGACGGGGAAATTCAGCAGATGTGTGAGCGAGGCGTAACCCGTGCCGAAATCGTCGAGCGCCACAAGCAGCCCTTCCCTTCGGAGCTCCTCGATTGCTCTTGCCACCTTCCCGTCTTTTTCGTCCATATAGACCGTTTCGGTGACCTCGAGCACGACATGCTTGAGAGGCGTGCGGTGGCGGGCGAAAACGCTTTTGATCCGCTCGCAGAGATTTCCCTGATTGAAATCCGCCATGGATACGTTGACGCTGACATATTGAAACAAGAGCCCGAGATCGAGCCAGTATCGGATGTCGCGCGCGACCTGCTCCAGCATCCGGTCCGTCAGGAGGTGGCCCATCGACGGATCCTGGAGCGCCTCGGCAAACGCGCCGGGTGAGAGGATCTGGCCACTGTCCGTACGAATGCGGCACAGAGCCTCGAGGCCGACGATTTCCTGCGTCGGAAGACTGACGATCGGCTGGTAATGCGCCTCTATCCGATCTTCGGCCAAGGCGCTTGTCATGGTCTGCAGTGCCCGAAACCGGTTTGCGATCGCCCCGGCAAGATCGTCGCTGTAAAGCACGAAACCGCCTCTGGCCGTCTGCTTGGCATGATGGAGTGCAAGATTTGCATGTTGCAGAAAGGTCGGAACGTGGGCTGGCCCGGGCGGTTCGAAGGTCGCGCCCCCGCAGGTGACCGAGACCGGCAGGAGATGTTCGTTGCGCTGCGGTGTCCGGTTCTCCAGAGCGCGCAGAATTTCTGCCGAAACTGCTGACAATTCCGTTGCGGGACGATTTTCGATCAAGACTGCGAACTCATCGGCGTCCACCCTGAAGGTAGTGGCCGGCGCTGCGATCCGAGCAACTACTTGACCGACCTCCAGGATCAGTCTGTCGCCGGTCGCATGCCCAAAGGCATCGTTGACCCGGCCGAGCTGATCGATATCGACGAGCAGAACCGAAAGAGGGGCAGACGCACTGTCGACGGCCGCCTCCAGCGTTTTCAAAAAGTTGGCGCGGTTGCCGAAGCCGGTGAGGTTGTCGAAAAAGGCGAGCCTCTGATTGTCGGCCTTCACCTCCTCGCGCTCAAGCACGAGCGAGCAAAGGTCGAGGCATTCGGCGACGATCATTCGTTCTTCGGGGGTGGGGCCGCGATTGTCCTTGTAGTAAAATCCAAATGCCCCGAGCACGCGTCCGTCACTGCGCAGGATGGGGCTGGACCAACACGCCTTGACGCCATGTTCTTTCGCAAGGATGTCGGCAAGCGGCCGATAGGGGATCCAGAGCGGATCAGCAAAGATATCAGTAACAGCGATCGGCCTGCGGAAATGGGCAGCCGTACCGCACGAGCCAACATCCGGTCCGATCGGTATCCCATCGAGCGCGTCCGAATAGGTCTTGGCGATTGTCGGCCCTGCCAGGGGATGCAGGAGCCCTTCACGGTCAACAGTCACGATTGAACAAATGACGCCGGCTGCAAGCCGTTCAGCATGGTCGCAAATGCGATCGCCGGCCTCTTCGAGGGAAGATCCCCGTGCCAGCATATCCAGAATTTCCTGCTGAAGCTGTCCTCGCATGCCTGGCCTCCGTCATGTCGCCCTGCGCTCGAACGGTCTCGAAGCTCGATCGACCGGTTAAGATCGAAACTAGCAGGTATCATGTTACAGGTTTGGAAATATATCGCCTACAATTCGAGCCCAAGGTTGGGGCGTATTGTCACCTGGTAGACAGCAACGGCGAAGCGAAGCGGCTGATATATGTACCTCCGACTCGATACGTTTAGCCCTGAAKAATGTGCTGCCGCACCAATCCCTTCAGATACTCCGCATCGCCGGCTTCGATTGCATCGATCATCAGGTGATGCTCCCGGCTCGACTGCTCCACACGGGCGCGTGTCCGCCACTGCGAAACCGGCGCCGATGAGGTCCGCTGGCGAATTTCCGTGATGAGATCGACCAGTTCCAGATTGCCGCCGAGGATCAGCAAATGGCGATGAAAGGAGAGATTTGCCTCGTAGAGTTCCAGCATGGTGCCATTCAGCACCATGAAGTCGAACTGCTCCGCAAGTCCGCGCAAACTGGCGATATCTGCCAGCGACGCGTTCTGAATGATCGTACCGACGATGGCCGTTTCCAGGATGATACGGATCTCGCTGACTTCTCGCGCTCGCCGCCCATCCGGCTCGTAGACATGGTAGCCGCGGTTCGGCACGTGTTCGACGAGCCTCTTCTGGGCGAGGCGGTCGAGAGCTCGGCGCACTTCGGGCCGCGTGCAGTTGTAACGTCGCTCAAGATCGATCTGCTTCAACCATGTTCCGGGCAGGAGGACACCGGCTAGGATGTCCTGAAGCACGAGATCCGTCACGTCGCGCCCGGCAGATGTTCCCTGCCCCGAATCCATCATGACATCCGCCATTCTAACTTCCCCTGACTTTCCTCATCGATACCACGGGCTGAAGCATTTCCGTAAGGCAGCCCGAACTGTTTGCCGTGATGAAAATTTATTCGTGCACACGGATTGCGCATAAATTTTTTGTATCCTAAATTGGCGCCAATTTTGGATACTATGCTAGACAAAGCTGTTTTGGAAGCCATGAAAAACTCGGAAGCCGTGTGGGACATCGTTGAAGCCAAGAGCGCAGCCTTCTTTGCGCTCAGCGATCGGATCTGGGATATGCCGGAGACGAATTACGAAGAATATCGCTCCGCCGAAGAGCATGCCCGCCAGCTGGAAGCGGAAGGATTTCGTGTCGAGCGCGGCGTTGCGGGACTGCCGACGGCCGTCATGGGCGAAGCCGGCGAAGGTGGTCCTGTTATCGCAATCCTCGGTGAATTCGACGCGCTGCCCGGGCTGAGCCAGGAAGCGGGGCTGGCTGAAAAGCGTGAGGTGACGGCAAATGGCAACGGCCATGGCTGCGGCCACAACCTGCTCGGCGCCGGTTCGATGCTAGCGGCAGCCGCGGTGAAGGACTTCCTTGCCGCAAACGGCCTCAAGGGCCGCGTGCGTTATTACGGCTGCCCGGCAGAAGAAGGCGGGTCTTCCAAGGGCTTCATGGTTCGTGCCGGCGTATTCGATGACGTCGATATCGCCATTTGCTGGCATCCGGCGGCTTTTGCCGGCGTCAATAACCCTGTGTCGCTTGCCTGCAACGAACTCAACTTCCATTTCAGCGGCCGCTCCTCTCATGCTTCGGCAACGCCGCATCTCGGCCGCAGCGCTCTTGATGCCGTTGAGCTCATGAATGTCGGCGTCAACTATATGCGCGAGCATATGCCATCGACGGCGCGCATCCATTACGCCGTCACCGATACCGGCGGTTCCGCGCCGAATGTGGTGCAGGCCCGTGCGACGGTGCGCTATCTCATTCGTGCCCGAAATCTCCCCGAACTCCTGTCGCTCGTCGCCCGTGTCAAGAAAGTCGCCGAGGGCGCAGCCCTCATGACCGAGACGTCAGTCCGCAGCGAAGTCATCAGCGGCGATGCCAACCTCGTCGGCAATGCTCCGCTCGAAGATTTGATGTTTGCCAACCTCGAGCGCCTCGGTCCGCCCGTTTTCGATGATGGCGACCGCGCGACCGCCCGGAAATTCCAGGCGACCATGAGCACCGAGGATATTGCCTCCTCCTACGCGCGTTTCGGCCTGAAGCCGAAGAAGGACCAGCCGCTTTGCGAGGAAATCTTCCCGCTCTATGCCGGCGACAGCACGATCGTCGGCTCCACCGATGTCGGCAGCGTCAGCTGGGTCGTACCGACGGTACAGATGCGCGGTGCGACCTATGCGATCGGCACGCCCGGCCATTCCTGGCAGCTCGTCGCCCAGGGCAAGCTTCCGGCGGCCCACAAAGGCACGGAACATGCGGCGAAAGTCATGGCGAGTACCGCCATCGACCTGATCCGCGATCCTGATCTCATCGAGGCGGCCAAGGCGGACCTGAAGGGTCGCCTCGATGGGACGTCATTCGTCAATCCGATCCCTGATGACGTTCAGCCGCCGCTGCCGCAGAAGCAGGCATCATGAACCAGCCCGGCATCCTCGAGCTGATTAGTTTCGGCCCCGACGGATGGGGCAAAGCGCTCATGGCCGGTGCATGGATGACGATTCTTGTTGCGATTTCCGGTTATGCGATCGGCGCGGTGATCGGCACTTTCGGTGCCTGGGCGAAGATATCGGGCGGCCGCGGCGTCAGGATCGCCGCCGATACCTATACGACGGTTCTTCGCGGCATACCGGATCTCTTGGTCATCTACCTCTTCTATTTCGGAGGCAGCGCCGCCGTCACGGCACTCGGCCGGCTTTTTGGGGCCGAAGGCTTCCTCGGCTTCCCGGGTTTTCTTGCCGGATCGCTCGCCGTCGGCGTGACCTCAGGTGCACAATTTACCGAGGTGTTCCGAGGGGCGTTCAAGGCGGTCCACGCCGGTGAGATCGAGGCTGCAATTGCCTGCGGCATGGGCCGTATATTGCGGTTTCGCCGCATCGTCGCGCCATTGACGCTTCGCCACGCACTGCCAGGCCTTGGCAATGTCTGGCAAGTCGTCCTGAAGGAATCCGCGCTCGTTTCCATCACCGGCGTGGCCGAACTGCTCCGCCAGACACAAGTCGCCGCCGGCTCGACCGGTCTACCCTTCGATTTCTATGTCGTCACCGGAGCGATCTATCTTATTATATCAACTGGTTCCGGCCTTTTCTTGAGGCAAGCTGAAAAGCACTTCTCTCGCGGCGTAAGGAGAAGCTGATGGATTGGCAATTTCTCATCGAAACCTTCGTCAGTCTCATTTCAGCCATCCCGCTGACACTTCAGCTTGCCGCGACCTCGATCGCGCTCGGCGCAGTCATGGCGCTCGCGATCGCACTTTGCCGGCTTTCCGGTATCAAGGTGCTTGAATGGTTTGCGCGGGCTTATGTCTTCGTCTTTCGCGGCACTCCGCTACTCGTGCAGATCTTCCTGATCTATTACGGGCTCGGCCAGTTTCCCGAGGTCAGGCACAGCATCTTCTGGCCGCTCCTGCGCGAACCCTATTGGTGCGCCGTGATCGCGCTGACCATGAATACCGCTGCTTACGCGAGCGAGATCATCCGCGGCGGCCTTCAGTCGGTACCCTTCGGCCACATCGAAGCGGCGCGTGCCTGCGGCATGCCACGGTTCATGCAGTTCCGTCGCATCGTTCTGCCGCTCGCGATCCGGCAGGCATTGCCGGCTTACTCGAACGAGATGATCGCCATGGTGAAGGCGACGTCGCTCGCCTCGATCATCACCCTGATGGAAGTGACCGGCGTTGCCGCCAGGATCATCTCCGAGACCTATCGGGCAATCGAAGTGTTCATCGTCGCGGGCGCCATCTATCTGGCGATCAACTTCCTGCTGACGCGTCTCGTCTATCTCGTCGAATACTGGCTGAGCCCGCATCTGCGCCAGCCCCTTCCCTACCATCCCGCGGCAGTCCCCGCATCCGCACTCGAAGGAGACGCTCGATGATTGCGGCGAACGCCCCTCTTTCTCCGATCGCGCTCAGCGTGAAGGACCTGCACAAGAGCTTCGGTCCTGTGGAGGTTTTGAAAGGCATCTCGCTTGATGCGCATGAAGGCGATGTGGTCTCCATCCTCGGTTCCTCCGGCTCGGGAAAGTCCACCTTCCTGCGCTGCATCAACCTTCTGGAGACGCCCAATTCCGGCGAGGTGACCGTTGCGGGTGAGACGATCCGCATGGTTGCCGACGGCAAAGGCGGCAGCCGACCGGCCGAACGCAGACAGGTCGATCGCATCCGTTCGCAGCTTGGAATGGTCTTCCAGAGCTTCAATCTCTGGTCCCACAAGACTGTGCTCGAAAACGTCATCGAAGCGCCCGTCCATGTCCTCAGCCGTCCGAAGGCAGAATGCATCGAGGAGGCCGAGGCCCTGCTTGCCAAGGTGGGGATTGCCGAGAAGCGCAATTTCTATCCCTCGCATCTTTCCGGTGGCCAACAGCAGCGCGCAGCGATCGCACGCGCGCTTGCCATGCGACCGAAGGTGATGCTCTTCGACGAGCCGACCTCGGCGCTCGATCCCGAGCTCGTCGGCGAAGTACTGCGCGTCATGCGCGCGCTTGCCGAAGAAGGCCGCACCATGCTGGTCGTCACCCATGAAATGGGCTTTGCCCGCGATGTCTCCAGCCGGGTCGTCTTCCTGCATCAGGGCGTCGTCGAAGAGGACGGCAAGCCGCAGGAGGTCTTTGCCAATTCCCGGTCGGACCGTTTCCGCCAGTTCATCAGCAAATAGTTTTCTCAGCCCAAACAAAGAAAAGGGGAGCAAAAACATGACGTTCTTTTCACGGGTTCTGATGGCGACATCAGCCGCGGCCATCATCGCGACGGCCGGCATCGCGCATGCCGAAGACAAGAAGTGGACGACGGTAACGATCGCCACCGAAGGGGCCTTCAAGCCCTATAACTTCACCAAGCCGGATGGCTCGCTCGATGGTTACGAGATCGAGTTGACCAAATATCTCTGCGACCACATGAAGGTCGAGTGCAAGATCGTCGTCCAGAACTTCGATGGCATGATCCCGGCGCTGAACGCCGGCAAGTTCGACGCCATCATCTCCGGCATGTCGGCGACGGCCAAGCGTGAAGAGGTTATCGCCTTTAGCGATTCCTACGGCTCCACCGGCCAGGCCTTCGCAACCTCGAAGATGGGCGATCTCGCGAACCTGCCTGAAAAGGGCCAGGTGTTCTCGCTCGCCAGCGATGAAGCGGGTGCTGCTGCCGAGATCGAGAAGATCAAGCCGGCGCTGCAGGGCAGGACGATCGGTGTGCAGACGGCCTCAACCGCGGCCGCCTTCGTCGACAAATATCTGAAGGGTATCGTCGAGGTCAGAGAATATAAGACGACGGAAGAGCATGATCTCGATCTCAAGGCCGGTCGTGTCGACATCGTCATGGCATCGATGGCCTATCTGACCACGGCTTCTGAGAAGCCGGGCAATGATGACATGACGACTGCCGGTCCGCGTTTCCAGGGCGGTTTCCTCGGTCGCGGCAGTTCCGTTGGCCTGCGCAAGAGCGATACCGAATTGAAGGCGATGTTCAACGACGCGATTGCGGCCGCGAAGGCGGATGGCACGATCAAGACGCTGTCGGAAAAATGGTTCGGCTTCGACGTTACGCCAAAGTGAATGAACTTAAGATCGATGCCCGGCGAGCGAAACTCGTCGGGTATTGCCATTCAGCCTGTCATCGGCGCCTGCGCGTAGCGTACCGCCGATCGCCTTGATGGCAGAGACGTCTGAGCAGCCATGGCGCTCAACGTTCCGTCGCGGAATATTCAATGGACAGAGCCTTGCAGCGCTCGTAAGCGGCGTCTACATCGCTATTCGTGTGGTCGCGGGTGTCGCCAACGGCAGCCCGACATTTAAAAGAAACAAGACACGATTCCATTGTGCAGGAGGGGCAACTATGGCCAATCTTCCCGATATGACGAAACACCGCGGCTTTCCGTCGGGCATGCCAGGGAGCGGCATTCAGTTCACCATCCGCCGTGCCAATCCCAGGGGCGTGACGCCGATCAAGGCCCTGCCCCGCCGCGCCCGACCCGGGACGGCAGAGCACCGGGTCGATGCAGCCTTCCTGCATGCGCTTTGGCATCATTTCGGGGCAGAGCCCTTCGAGCGCGGCAATCTCGACGCGGCTCGGCTCAACTTGCTCTTTGGACGAGAAGTGGTGGCTGTCGACAAGGACTTCGATGCGATGTCCTATGAGGCGATGCTCGTCATCGACGAAAAGGTAGCACGTCAGAATTTCCCGGAAGCGTTTGAAGACGTCATGGAGGTTTGATGAGAGCGCTGGCGATGGGCACTGAGCGTTGGGTCCATGGCCATCATCATCGGAAAACCAAGCACATAGCGATTGCCCATATTGTCGTCTCAAACAGAGCTGCCAATAAATCCTTTATGGCGCAAAGCTTCGCAAATTTCCAAGAATGAAATCGTAGACTGGTTCAGGCTGTCCCGGCCCGGTCGTCCGCAAAACCGGCGGAATGCTTGCTGATGCTTCTGCTCTGTCAGCAAGCATCGCTGGCGACATTCCGAGTGCCTGCGAAAAGGCGTCATGCGGGACTTTCGATAGTTGACGAAGCAGCCCGGCGGCGCGGCCAGCATGACGCATAGCCGGTGTGCGTTTGCCTTCGCGGATCTTCACACCGGCAGCGGAGAGCAGGATCAAGCCCTTGAGCAAGGCGCGTAGCGCACTGCCTCTCTCCGCGACCTGCCAAATCCCCTCCCAGGCCTCATGCGCTTCCCAGTAATAGCCATGGTTGAAAAGGTCCGCGCCCCACGCGAATTCATCGGAATCGAGTGTCGGAAGAATCGGTGCAGGCTCAACCTGGTAACTGTGCCCTGCCGGATCCCGTACGGGATGGGGCATCCGACCGGGCAAATAGGCGTAGCGCGGAAAGCTTCTCTGCGGCAGCAGACGAGGACGTTGCATAACCTCAATCATCATGCCGGTGACCATGATCGCAAGCGAAGCTGCGCGCAAGCCGGCCGACAAATCGCTTCGTCGCCACCATCGGATCGGCTGTCCTCATAGGCGCGGAACGACGTCGCCGACGTACGCCGATTGTCCTAGGACAGCGCCTCGTCTACGGCGATTTGCGCCATCGCAAGTGCTGCCTCCCGGGTTTTTGCGGCAGCGATGAAGAGGCCCTTGTGGCAGAAAGTCGCTCCTTCGACGCCGCAGACACGCTCGAGCTCCTGGCTAGTCAATCCCGCCCAGGATGCAGGCAAATCGGCGCGCAGCTCGAAGCCCTCGTCAGCGCGGCGGATGCCGGTCAGGCACCAGTCGTTTTCCCGTGGGTGAACGACGAAAAGCAGATGATCCGCCTTCGCTCTTACGATCGCCGCGCGAAAAGGCATGCCCATTGGCAATTCGAGAACATGCCCCTCGCCTGTCTCGTTGATCGCCTTGAGAACAAGGGCTTCCGCGCGGAGTTTCGCAGCCTGCGTTGCGATACCGGCCTCCACGAAGCTTCGCGCAATCGAAAGGGCGGCGTGGAACGCCCGGTCATCGGCCTCGGGATCCTTGGCATCGAAAACCGGTTTCAAGGTTTCCAGCAGGGCCGGCAGTGTAAGGCCTGCCAGCTCGCCTGCGATGGAAGGATCAAGCGCACCATTGTCAGTCAGATCGACCGGCAAGRCGAACTTGAAGTCGAAGGAAGCATGCACCGATGAAATATGCGTTTCGGGCACGCCAAGGGCTGCAAGATAATCAGCCCCATAGTGTTTCCAGACGAGCCCGAAGGAACTGTAGGGCCGTCCGTCCTCACGCATGGGCGCGCCACGCTGATGGTGGTCGAAAATACCTGCTGCGGGATCATACTGCCCGCCGACGTCGTAGATGATGCGATCGGTGGCCGGTGTGGTCCATTCGACATTTCTGCTGCGAATGATCCTGGCCTGTGGGAACAGCCGGGTCAGAATGACGCTCGAAAGCAGCTCATCGGCGTGGAAGCCGCCTGAATGGGTAACCAAGTATAAGGGAGTCATTGTCAGATGCGCCTCTCGGAGCCGGGAATGTGTCGCCGTCCTGATAGCCCGCGTCGACCCTCAGCTCAACAGTCGGTGAGGGAAACGGCCGCACAATTCTGTCGATCCGGATATTGAAAGGCATTTCGGACGTGATGCAGCCACAATGCTGCGGTAACACCATAAAAATCCGGGGACATTGTATCCTCGATGAGACAAGCTCCGTTGTCCGATTGCCGACGCACACTTGCGACCCTCCCCTCAGCAATTTGTGGTAGCCGCAGTTGAATGCTGCTTCTGGGCATAGACCCCGTGCCAAGGCACGAGTGGCGAGCTGCGACGGCGGATCATCGCCGACGAGCGCCCAAGCAATCATTTCCAGACAATCAGGAGCGAACCTTCGCGGTTCGGATTTCTCATGAATAATCACCATTTCGCCCACCCCAACAGAAGTGCTACACCATCGAAGCAGCGCCTGCTGGATCGATACAAGCAGTACCTTCAGTTTGCCGAGCTGAAGTCTTTGGCCGGTGACCGGATCGGCGCAGAAAATGACTATCAGCATGCCGAACATTTCTTCCGCAGCGCTGCCCAACAGAAAGACGCCGACCGACTATGAACGTAACGATGACGGCCGGCCAAGACGCCGGTGCCGAAAAAGCCTGGCTCAAGATTCTCTCGAATTACCGAAAACCCAATACAGGCCGAAGCCTATATGAACTGGCCGTGACCTTGATCCCGTTTGTCCTTTTTTGGGCAGCAGCGGGGGTCGCGATCCATTTCGGCTATTGGCTCGGCATAATCCTTGTCGTCCCGGCAGCCGGATTCCTTTTACGGCTCTTTATGCTGCAACATGATTGCGGGCATGGCTCGTTTTTCGGACGGCGTCAGTGGGATGACTGGACAGGGCGCGTGATCGGCATCCTCACGCTCACACCTTACGACTATTGGCGCCGCGCACACGCGGAACACCATGCCTCAGCCGGCAATCTGGATGAGAGGGGGGTCGGTGATATCACCACGCTGACGGTCGAGGAATATCGCGCCTTGACGGGTCGAGGAAAACTCGCCTATCGCCTCTATCGACATCCTCTGGTCATGTTCGGCATTGGCCCTGCCTATCTTTTTCTCTTCAAGCAAAGGCTGCCGTTCGGCATGATGCGCTCCGGGGCGCTGCCCTGGATTTCGACGATGGCGACAAACGCCGGCATTGCTGCACTCGCCATTCTCCTCATCTGGGCCGTCGGGATCGTTCCCTTTCTGCTGATCCATTTGCCAACCGTTCTGCTTGCCGGATCGGCTGGCGTCTGGCTGTTCTACGTTCAACACCAATTCGAAGACACGCACTGGTCCAAACCTCCGGAATGGACGTTCCCCTATTCCGCCATGCATGGCGCCTCGCATTATGATCTACCGCGCCCCCTGCGATGGATCACTGCCAATATCGGCATGCACCATGTCCACCATCTGTCGAGCCGAGTGCCATTTTACAGGTTGCCGGAAGTGCTGCGTGACTATCCGGAGTTGGCGAAGCTTGGGCGCATCAATATTCGCGACAGCCTCAGCTGCGTGAAGCTCATCCTCTGGGACGAGACGGCACGACGGCTGATTTCACTGCGTGAGGCAGAGGTGCGCACCTAACAGCAGGTTCAGGCGCACACCGCGATCGGTCAGCTCAGATTTTTCAGATAGAGCGAGAGCAGTTGCGTCTGCGAGGAGATGCCGAGCTTGCGATAGACGTTTCGGCGGTGAACCTTCACGGTTCCCGTCGAAATGTTGAGCTTCAGTCCGATCGATTCCGACGAGTGGCCCTGCAGCACCAGTTCGACGATGGCCGTTTCGCGGCCCGTGAGGTTGAGGTCGTGCCAGACAGTATCGACGCGCGGGATGCCCTCGTTTTTGCGGCGGCTCCTGCCTCTTGCCGCAAGCTGCGCGTCGAAGCGTGGCGCAAGTCCGGCCCAATAATGTTTCACCATGCTGGCCACAAGCGGCTCGACCTTCTTCAGAGTAGCGAATTCGGCGGGCGGAAAAGCGCCGGTCTTTTCGCGCCGCATCAGCGACAGCACGACTGTGATATCGCCATCGACGGGCACGAAGAAGCCAATTTCTTCGGCTAGTCCGGTCTGCACATAATAGGTGCGATAGTATTCGCTGGAAAAGAACCGGTCCGGCGCAAGCTCGCGCATCCGGAAGACGCCTTCGCGCCGCTCCCGAGCAGTGTGGTAGAAGGGATCGAGCAGGTAAGGTCCTGCCTGATAGAGCGTCACGAAAACGACGTTCTCTTCGCGATCGAAGGTGCTGTAAAGATCGATCGGCCGCTCTTTTGCCCGATAGGCGAAGACGACGACATAGTCGAAGCGCACCAGTGCGGCCATCATCTGGCGGAATGTATCGCCGAAGCCCGCATCCGCCATGGCCGACTTGCCGACCGTGGTTTTGAAGGCGGCAAACAGCGTCTCCAGCTCGATACTCACTAGCCCTTCCCCTCCGCCGTTCCACGCAATTTCCCGCAGCCCGGATATACACCTTCCACGAAACGTTGTGCGCCAAAATACCTCTCTCGGGGTATATACCGTGCAGGAAGCTCAGGCTTACTCTTTCCTTAACGACGGTGGCAATAAGGCAGCGATAGACTGCCATTCCAACCAACCGCAGGGAACAGACGTGGCATCCGCTTCGACGAACGATATCGAATTCCGTTCGGTCACAAAGAACTATGGCGCCGTGACCGCTGTAACGGACATCAACCTTACTGTGCCCAAGGGCGCATTTCTGGCGCTGCTTGGGCCTTCCGGCTGCGGCAAGACGACCTGCCTGCGCATGATCGGCGGCTTCGAGCAGCCGAGCGAAGGCACGGTGCTGATCGACGGGCACGAGATGAATGGCGTTCCGGCCTATCGCCGACCCGTCAACATGGTGTTCCAGCATTACGCGCTGTTTCCGCATTTCAACGTCGAGCAGAATGTCGCCTACGGCCTGAAGCAAATGCGCCCGAGGATCGGAGCGGCCGAGATCGACCGCCGTGTCGCCGAGGCGCTCGAGATGGTCCGGCTCGGCGGCTTTGCCAAGCGGCGGATTCATGAAATGTCGGGCGGCCAGCAACAGCGCGTGGCGCTTGCCCGGGCCATCGTCAACCGGCCTTCCGTGCTGCTGCTCGACGAACCTCTGGCCGCACTCGACAAGAAGCTGCGCTCGGCGATGCAGATCGAGTTGCAGACCCTGCAGCGCGAACTCGGCATCACTTTCGTCCTCGTCACCCATGACCAGGAGGAAGCACTTTCGATGGCCGATGTCGTCTGCGTCATGAGTGCCGGACGCATCCGACAATTGGGCAGCCCGCAGGAAGTCTATGACCGCCCGGCCGATCTTTTCGTCGCCGACTTCGTCGGCAAGACGAACCGCATCACTGCGGCGATGGAGGCTGATGGCGCCACGCTGCGGCTGGCCGATGGTTCAGCAATCGCCTCCGGCAAACGGCTCGCGCCAGGAGAGGTCATTGCGGCTCTTCGCCCTGAGGCAATCCGTCTGACGCGTCAGGCGACGGTAACAGGCACGTCATTCAAGGGAACTGTGACGCACCGCATTTTCCTCGGCTCATCGGCAGAATATGCCGTGAGCGTGCCGGGGCTTGGCGATTTCCTGATCACCGCCGATCGCCGCAGCATGAACGAGAGTGATCTCGTGGAGCCGGGCGAGGAGGTTTTCCTCGGTTTCGACCCTGCAGCCATCCATGTCTTTCCAGCGTCGAATGCATAAATCAAAACAAGGGAACAGCATCATGAGCAAGGATTATAAGGACAATCTCCCCATTTCCGCCGAAGGCTTCATGGACGAGTTCATGCGCCTGAAGCGCGGCTCAGTCAGTCGTCGCCACTTCCTCGGGATCACCGGCCTCGGTCTTGCGACCGCCGTGCTGTCGCGCTTCCCGGGCGCACTGTCGACGCCTGCCTATGCGGCAGACGACCTCGGCACGCAGATGTCGATCGCCACATGGCCGAACTATCACGATCCGGCAACCTTCGAGAACTTCAAGGCGGCAACCGGCGTTGCCGTCGAAGTCAACGTCTTCGGTTCGAACGAGGAAATGCTTGCCAAGCTTCAGGCCGGCGCCTCCGGCTGGTCGCTTTTCGTGCCGACCAACTACACGATCTCGACCCATCACAAGCTCGGCCTGATCGAGGAACTCGACCTTTCGAAGATCCCGAATTTCAGCCAGGCAAGCGAAAGCCCGCGTTTCACCAAGGAGGGCCAGATCGACGGCAAGACCTATGCCGTGCCGAAGAACTGGGGCACGACAGGCTTCTCCGTCAATACGTCCAAGATCAAGACCAAGCTTTCGAGCTGGAAGGACTTTTTCGAGATCGCCCAGACGGAAGCCGACGGCCGTGCCATGGTGCACGACTACCAGCTGACGACGATTGGCAGTGCGCTTGTCTCGCTCGGCTATGACTTCAATTCGATCAAGGCCGACGAGCTTGCCAAGGCGGAAGAATTGCTGATCAAGGTCAAGCCGCATCTCTTCGCAATCAATTCCGACTACCAGCCGTCGATGCGCTCCACCGATGCGTGGCTCACCATGTGCTGGACCAATGATGGCGCGCAGCTCAACCGGGACATGCCGGAACTTGCCTATATCCTCGGCACCGACGGCGGCGAAATCTGGACCGACTATTATGCGATCCCCAAGGATGCGCCGAACAAGGCTGCTGGCTATGCGCTGCTCAACTACCTGATGGACCCGCAGAACGCGGTGAAGGAGCACATCGCCAACGGTGCACCGACCACCGACAGCCGCGTCATCGCGCTGCTGCCGAAGGAGGTCACGTCCAACAAAATCGTCTATCCTGACGAAGCAGCACTTACCCCGCTGGAATTCGGCGCCGCCGTGACGCTCACCGATCCGGGTCGTGCCGAACTGATGGCGCGCTTCAAGTCCGCATAATTCCATCTTTGAATTCCGGCCCCCCACACTTTGCCATGGGGGCCGGTTCAGCTCTCAGATCCGGCGGATAACGACACCAGCCATGTCCCTGACCCATGCCACCAAACGGCGTTTAATCACCGTCGCCCTTGTCGGCCCGGCAAGCGCCTGGCTATTCGTCTTCCTGGTGCTGCCTTTTATCGCCATCATCGTCTTCGCCTTTGGCGAGCGGGCGCCGGAAGGCGGTTATCAGGCGGGTTTCACCTTCGAGCAGTTTGCCAATCTCGGAGCGCGGTCGGCCGCCTTCGTCAATACGCTGATCCTGGCGCCGATCGGGTCGGCCGCCTGCCTCATCATCGCCTATCCGGTTGCCTATTACCTGGCGGTCAAGGCGAGCCCGCAGCGCCGGCTGCTGCTCGTCTCGCTGGTCGTCGTTCCCTTCTGGACCAGCCTTCTGGTGCGCACCTATGCCTGGATGTATCTGCTCGGCGCCCGTGGCATTCCGCATCTGCTTGAATTCGTCGGCATCGAAAATATCAGGCTGATCAATACGCCCGGCGCCGTGCTGCTCGGCATCGTCTACGGTTACCTGCCGCTGATGATCATGCCGATTTATGTCAGCCTCGAAAAGCTGGACCGCCGGCTGCTCGAAGCCTCGGCCGACCTTGGCGCGAAGCCTATCTCGACCTTCTTCGGCATCACGCTGCCCCTGTCGCTACCGGGTGTCATGACCGGCGTTGCGCTGGTGACGATCCTGCTTCTCGGGGAGTACCTGATCCCGCAGCTTCTCGGCGGCGGCAAGGTGTTCTTCATCGGCAATGCACTTGTTGACCTCTTCCTGCAATCACGCAACTGGCCCTTTGGATCGGCGATTGCCGTCACACTGGTTGCCGTCGTCGTCATCGTGCTGCTTGTCGCCATGCGCATTGCCTGGCGCGTCGCAGGTACCCGCCAGGTGGATCTCATCTGATGCGCGCACTCGTGATCTTCGTCTATCTGTTCCTTTACACGCCAATCGCGCTCGTCGTGCTGTTCTCCTTCAACGCGGGACGCAATGCCAGCGAGTTTACCGGCTTCTCGACGCAATGGTATGGTCGAGCGCTTTCCAACACCTTCCTGATGGAAGCGCTGCGCAACAGCCTGATCATCGCCTTTACCAGCGCAGCACTCGCCGCGATCTTCGGCACCATGGCTGCCATCGGCATGGAGCGGCTCGGTGCCCGGACGCGCGCCATCTTCGACGGTCTCTTTGCTGCGGCGATCGTCGTGCCCGGTGTCGTCATCGGCATTGCGACGCTGGTTGCCCTCGTCGAAGTCTTCGGCTTCATCAACCCTGCTATCGCCGCTCTTTGGCCGGGTGACCAGCCTCCGAAGCTCGCACTCGGCTATGGCTCGATCATTGCCGCCCACGGGCTCTTCACCATGGCTCTGGTGACGATGATCGTGAAGGCGCGCATCGCGAGCCTTGGGCGCGATATCGTCGAGGCTTCGAGCGATCTCTACGCGACACCGTTCACGACCTTTCGGCAGATCGTACTGCCGCAGATCATGCCGTCGATCCTGGCGGGTTTTCTGCTCGCCTTCACCTTTTCCTTCGACGATTTCATCATCGCCTTCTTCGTGGCGGGCTCCAACACGACGCTGCCGATCTATGTCTTCGCCTCCATCCGCCGCGGCGTGACACCTGAAATCAATGCAGTCGCGACGATGGTGCTGATCGCCTCGCTTGCCCTCATTCTCATCGCGCGCTTCCTGATGCGCGAAAAGACAACGACAAACTGACCGGGGAAATGCCATGATACTGAGAGATCGCGTTGCAATCGTCACCGGAGCAGGCTCAGGCATCGGGCGGGCCGGCGCGCTGATCATCGCGCGCGAAGGCGCCCATATCGTCGCTGCGGATATCGATTTCCGGAACGCTGAAGAGACCGTCAGCCAGATTGCCGAGGCGGGCGGCAGCGCCGAAAGCCTGGTGGTCGATGTCACCGATGACAAGGCGCTTGAAACCGGCATTGCCGCTGTTGCCGCGCGCCACGGCCGGATCGACATCCTCCACAATCACGCCGGCGCACAGGTGGCCGGCGATCTGGAACAGGTTGCTGTCGAAGGCTTCGACAGGTCCTGGAGCCTGAATGTGCGGGCGCATTTCATGGCCGCGCGCTTCGTCATGCCCATAATGAAAAAGGCAGGCAAAGGCGTAATCCTCAACACGTCCTCGTCGTCGGGCGTGCTCTACGACCGCGAAATGATCGCTTATACGACGACCAAACATGCTGTCATCGCCATGACCCGGCAGATGGCGGGCGACTATGCGAAATTCGGCATTCGCGTGAATGCGCTTTGCCCCGGATGGGTCGACACGCCATTCAATGAGCCATTCATTGCGCAGATGGGCGGCCGCGAAGCGATCGAAGGCTACATTGCCGAAAAGGTACCGCTCGGCCGCTGGGCGGATGTTTCGGAGATCGCCGAACCGATCCTGTTCCTGGTCTCGGACCGTTCCTCCTACATGACGGGCCAAATCCTCGTCGTCGATGGCGGCGAGACCGTTGTCTAGGACGACTGGAAAGTCAGTTGCACCTTGCAGGCCAGCGAACGGTTGCCCGCAATGGTAAAGGCTGAAACGGCGTCCTGGAGCGGCAGGCTGTGGCTGATGATCGGCCGCACATCGATCTTCCGGCGGGAAATCAGGTCGACAGCGGTCGTAAACTCCTCGTGAAAGCGCTGCGTCCCGTGGATGTGCAGCTCCTTGCCGACGATGGCGTTGAGGGGCAACGGAACGTCTCCGGTGACGCCGACCTGGATGATGGTGCCGCGGGGGCGGATTGCGGCGATTGCGCTGTGGATGGCCGGAGCGGCTGCAGAACATTCGAATACGAGATCGAAATAGCCTTTTCCCGTCTGAAATTCGGCAAATGAAGCTGTATCCCGCGCCACGTTGATCGTGCGGCTGGCTCCCATTGCTTTCGCCCGCGCGAGCGCCGCATCGGCAAGGTCGGTGACGACGATCTCGCCGGCGTCATAATGTCTGATAACGGCAACCATCAGGGAACCGATCGGTCCGGCGCCCGTCACCAGGACTTTTTTGCCGGCAATGCCGGGCGAACGTGTTGCGGCATGCAGGCAGACGGATAACGGCTCGCTGCAGGCCGCTTCCGCCGGTGTTGTCGAGGCTCCAACCTCGACGCATTGTCTGGCCGGCACCACCAGCCATTCCCGGAACATGCCCTGCTCATGCGGCAGGCGCATCGCACTGCCCATGAAGCGCATTTCGAGGCAGTGGATCGGCAAGCCGATACGGCAATATTCGCAAGCACCGCAGGGCTGGCTCGGATTGACTGCGACCAGCGCTCCGGCCTTCAGGGTGACGCCCTCACCTGCCTGCTCCACGGTTCCGGCGGCCTCGTGGCCGGGGATCATCGGCTCGCGAACCCTGACCGGCCCGAAACCGCCATCCTGGTAATAATGCAGGTCGGAGCCGCAGATACCTGCGGCTGCCATCTTCAAAAGCACCTCGCCCGGGCCGGGGGCTGCGACCGGATCAGTCTCGATCCTGAGATCGCCCTTTGCATAAAGCCGTGCCAGCCGAGTCTGCATCGAACCCTCCTACTTCAGCAATCCGAGCTGCTGTGGCAGCCAGAGGGATACGGAGGGAATGAAGGTGATCAGGATCAGGGCGATGAAGAGCGGTGCCAGCCAGGGCAAGATCGCCATCGTCGTCCGTTCGACGGAAAGTTTCGCCACCCGCGATAGCACGAAGAGCACCATGCCGAGCGGCGGATGCAAGAGCCCGATCATCAGGTTCAGGGTCATGATGAGGCCGAATTGCACCGGATCAATGCCAAACTTCGCAACGATCGGCAGAAGGATCGGCACGAGGATGGTGATAGCAGCAATTGTATCCAGGAAGCAGCCGACGAACAGCATCAACAGATTCACCAGGATCAGGAAAACCCACTTATTGTCAGTGATGGACAGGATCGTATCGGACAGAAGCTGTGCGGCCTGGCTCACCGTCAGCAACCACGCGAAGACCGAGGCAGCAGTGACGATGAAGAGAACGGAGGCTGTCGTCTCGATCGTGTCGAAGCTCGCCTTGGCAAGCGTCGAGAACGTCATCGTTCGGTAGCGCACTAGGCCGAGAAACAGGGACCAGAGGACAGCGGCGACGGCAGCCTCAGTCGGCGTGAACCAGCCCATCGTCATTCCGCCGATCAGGATGACCGGCGTCATCAGCGCCATGACGGCGGAAAAGCGGAAATACCAGTCGAGCGCCAGAAGCACGGCAAGGGCAATGCCGGCCGCAGCGTTCATCGATACGCCTGATCGCATCATCACGTAGATCGACAGCGGCACGAGCAGAACGACGACGATCTCCAAACCTGCGGAAAGGAGCTGTTTGACGTCGAACGGCGCATCGGAGCCCCAGCGCTTCACATAAGCAAAAGCGGCGACGGTGATCATCATCAGCAGCGTCATGACGATGCCGGGCAGGATGCCGGCCATGAAAAGAGCACCAATCGAGACATTCGCCATCATGCCGTAGATCACGAAGGGCAAGGATGGCGGAAAGATCGGACCAAGCGTTGCGGATGCCGCCGTCACTCCGACCGCGGCCTCAACCGGGTATCCGTGATCCTTCATCGCCTTGATCTCGATTGTGCCGATGCCGGCTGCATCGGCAAGCGCGGTGCCCGACATGCCTGAGAAGATGACGGAACCGATAATGTTGACCTGTGCAAGACCACCCTTCATCCAGCCCACAAGCGCGACGGCGAAGGAATAGATGCGGCCTGTGACACCCGCAGAATTCATCAGGTTGCCGGCAAGGATGAAGAAGGGCACGGCGAGAAGCGGGAAGCTTTCGACGCCTGCGATCATGCGCTGGGCGACAATGATGTCGGGCGCAACGCCGTAAAGGACGATATAGAGAACGGATGCGACGGCCATTGAGATCGCGACGGGCACGCCGATCAGCATCAGTACCAGAAATGAGCCAAGCAAGAGCAGCATCAGGTCATCCTTCGACAGCGTGGAATTCTTCGGGGCGCTCCAGAACGGAGTAGCCGCGGCGCATATTGGCGATGAAGACGATCACCGCACGGATCAGCATCAGCACGAAGGCTGCAAGCACGCTGTAGAAGACGATGTTGCGCGGCAGGTCGACGGTGACCATCTGCTCGTCGGCGACGATCTGCACATAGCGCCACATCAGATAGCAGCCATAGGTGAAGAAGCCGATGCGGACGATGTCCACGAAGGTTGCGAGCACGCGCGCGAGGCCTGCCGGCATGTAGTGGTAGAAGACATCCACCTGGATATGGCGCGATGTGCGCACGCACATGACGGCGCCGAGAAAGACGACGCCGATCAGGCAGTTGACGGCGATCTCTTCGGTCCAGGCATAACTGTTGTTCAGAACATAGCGGGTGAAGAACTGCAGAAAGACGCAACCAGCCATCAGCCAGAAGACGATCAGGGTGATCCAGTCTTCGATGGCGTAGTCCGAGATATTGGCGGTGGGCGCATGCCCTTCGAATTCGTGGCCGATCTCCTCGGCAGTGACTTGCGTATGGACTTCTTGTGACATGATCGGCCTTGTTCCGGTTGGGAAGGAAGGGCGCGCGGCGCTCAGGCGGCGCGCCCCCGGGCACTTACTGGATCGCGCGGATCGCTTCCCAATCGGTCTTTTCGTAGCCGAAATCCTCGAACTTGACCTTTTCCGCAACCGTCTTCTCGAAATCGGCCTTGTCGACCTCGGTCACACTCAGACCCTTCTCCTTGAAGGTTGTGATCAGGCTGTTTTCCTTGCCTTCGATGGTCTTGGTCGTGCGCTCGGCCGCCTCCTGCATGACGTCGCCGAAGGTCCTCTTATCTTCGTCCGAAAGGTTCGACCAAAGCGTCTTCGAGATCACCGTATTCAGGTGGTCGACGATATGACCGGTCAGAATGATGTTCTTCTGCACTTCGTAGAACTTCTTGGCCTCGATCGTCGTCAGCGGGTTTTCCTGGGCCTCGACCGTGCCGTTCTGAAGAGCGAGATAGACTTCGGCAAAGGCTATCGGCGTGGTGTTGGCGCCGCACGCGCGCGGCATGGCGAGATAGGCCGGAACGTCAGGCACGCGGATCTTCAGGCCCTGCATGTCGGCGCATTTGGCGATCAGCTTGTTGGCGGTGGTATGGCGTGTGCCGTAATAGCTGACGGCGGCGATATGGTTGCCGGTCTTGTCTTCATAACCCTTGGCGAGGCGCTTGAAGACATCGCTCTTGGTATAGGCAATCAGGTGTTCCGGGCTGCGGAAGATATAGGGAAAATAGGTGACGCCGATCGGCTTGTAGTCGCGGGCGGCAAAGCTCGATCCGGAAATGATGATGTCGACCGTTCCGAGCTTGAGGCCTTGGTTGATATCGGCTTCCTTGCCGAGCTGCGAGGCCGGATAGACTTCAATCTTGTAACGGCCGTTGGTGCGCTTGTTGATCTCTTCCGCGGCCCAGAGGGAATCGGTGTGGAACGGTTCCGAGGTCTCGTAGACATGCGCCCACTTCAGTACCGTCTGGGCATGTGCGATCGCCGTCGTCGCCATGATTGCGGCGGCAGTGCAGAGTATCGTCGTCAGTTTCAACTTCATCGCTCTCTCCTCTTGAGATCTCGTTAAGTGGCTGCTTTTCCCTTGTTTGGCCCGGCCGCGTGGCCGCGCCCCTCCTCGCCCGAAAACTCCTCCCCGAAGCTTTCGGAAAATCTCTTCTGCGAATTCGTGAGATGCGTGCGCATAGCCGCCTTTGCCCCCGCCGCGTCACCCGCGGCGATCGCGTCGCGGATAGCCCGGTGCTCTTCCAGCGCGCTGCGCCACGACACCGGCCCTTCGAAATGGCTGGCGAGCTTCTCGAAATACGGCGTCATGCGCATATCGAACATTTCGCCGGTGACTCGGATCAAGGTCGCATTGCCGATAATTGCGGCGATGCCGGTATGAAAGGCGCGGTCGGCGACAAGGACGGCGCGTGCATCCTCCACCACGCCGCTCATCGCTCTCAGCGCCTCGTCGAGAACAGCAATGTCTTCCGGACGGGCGCTCTTTGCTGCTTCCTCCGATATCGCGCATTCGATGATGGCGCGTGCCTGCAGCAGTTCGAAAGGGCCTTCTGCCGGCTCACGCTCGTTGCCGGTCACTTCGGCGGCGTGTTTGCCCGTTATGTAGATGCCGGAGCCCATGCGAATGTTGATGTAGCCTTCGACTTCAAGCACGATCAGCGCCTCGCGCAGCGTAGGGCGCGAAACCGAAAGTTGCTCCGCGAGCTCCCGCTCGGCGGGAAGCCGTTGGCCGACGACGAGTTCGCCCCGGATGACCATCAGACGAATCTGATCTGCCACCTGCCTGTAAAGGCGGCGTGATTCAACTGCCGAAAACATTGTGGCCTCCCCGGCGCGCTTCTCCTCAAGCGCACAACTGGTCAACTGGCCTGACCAATTAGACCAAAGGTATCATTGGGAAAGTTGTGCGTCAATCTGTCGCAAGCATTCAGGCCGGGCTGACCAGTTGATAAGTGGCAGCAAGCGTTCTGAAGGCTTCGATTGTCGCAGGGTCGAGCGTAACGCCATGCATTTCCCGCTCGGCGGCGACGGCCCATTCGCGGTCTCCGGGCGCCAGCACCCTGAAGCCTTCGCGCGCCGGGGAAGATCTCAAGGTTTCGACGTAGCGCTTCATGGCGGCATCGAAGGTTTCAATGTCGAGAAAAGCGGTGGGATTAAGCGCGATGACGAAGGCACCGAGGCCGCGTGGCGTCGAAAAATCAGGGCCGGGCATCGGAGCGATATCGAAGCTCAGTTTCATGCCTGTCAGCACTGCGCTCAATATCTCCGGAATACCCGCAAGCCCCGCGCCCTTGAAGCCGAATTCCCCGCCGAGCGGCGCCAGCATGTCGGCCACATCGGGGTCGGTCGTGTCGTAACCCCGCTCATCGGAGGCGACGCCTTCGGGAAGTTGGCGGCCAAGGCTGCGATAGAGCTGCACCCGGTTATAGGGCACGGCACTCGTCGCCATGTCGAAAAGCCACGGGTTACCACCCCTGACCGGCACGGCGCAGGCAATCGGATTGGTGCCATGAAAGCGCATGGCGCCATCGTGCAGACGCACGAAGCTGTCGGAATTGCAGAAGGCAAAGCCGATGAAGCCACGCAGGGCGGCATGGAATGCATAGGCACCTGCCGGTCCGAAATGCGAAGAATTGCGGATAGCAACCGCACCGATCCCGAATTCCCCGGCAAGGCGCGTCGCATGCTCCATCCCCGTATAGGTCGCGAGCGCACCATGGCCATTGTCCGCATCGAGCGAGGCGACGGCACCGAACGTGTTTGCCAGTGCGACATGAGGACGTGGATTGAGGCGTCCTTCCGTCAAGCCCTTCACATAATGTGGGAGAAGGCGCACACCGTGGCTGTCGATGCCGTAGCGCGTGCCATGCAGCATCCCCCGTGTCGCCGCATCCGCCGTCTGCTGGTCCGCACCCGCGGCGAGGAAGATCTTTCGGCAAAAGTCCTCGATCGTTGCCAGGGACGCCAGGGTGCCGGCGGGATCTTTGCTGTCACTTGTCATGGGCCTCAATCCGTTCGGGTGGATCCTCTGCAAACTCTAGCGCGCTGGCGAGAAGATTCGATAGCCGCATCGTCCCGAAGCTGCGCCTCGCCGAAATTCTGATCCAACTTTGTCATGCCTCACGACTTGCCGAGCGATAGGCGAAACTGCCTGGGTGTCGAGCCGGTCCGTTGTTTGAAAATGTCGTAGAAGCGGCTGCTGGAGCCGAAACCGCAATCGAGGGCAATTTCCAGGATTGCGTCCTCGGTCTCGACCAGCCGCTGCATTGCTCTCGCGAGGCGATAGCGCGTCAGATATTCCATCACAGAAATGCCGAGCACGTCGCGAAATGCCCGGTTGGCGGTGGTTGGATGCACATTGGCGCGTTTTCCAAGATCCGCCAGGTTGAGCGGCTCGGAAAAATGCCGGTTGATCAGGTCGGTCAGCACCTCCGAATGGCGGATGGCGGGGCTGACGGGTGTCACAACGGCTGCAATGGACGAGCCTTGATCAGTGGCGTGATCGAGGATGAGCCTACGCACCCTGAGCTTGGCCTCCTCGGCGATCAGCTGGCGCCGGACGGGATCGCCCCCGCTCCACTCCTCGGCCCAGGCAGAAACATTGAGCGGCGTCGTCTCGCGACGACTGGGTTCGACCACGAAGGCACCCTGCATGATCGCCTGTCTCGCCTTCTTGTCGATGGAGAGAGCGAGAAAGTCGACGAGCGGAAGGTAGATGCAGATGAGCGGCGCCTCCGGCGTCACCAGGATCGTCTGGTGGGGAATGGCCGCCCAGAAGAGGACAAGGCGCCCGGCCTCAACCCGTTCCTGCCGACCATTGAAGAGATAGGTCATGGCGCCATCGAGAAGCAGGTTGATCTCGACATGATCGTGCCAGTGCGCGGCGCTCATGGCATCGGCCGTATGACGCTCGATCAGGAAGCCTCGTGGCGACCCCGTCCACTCGCCGCTGTTGTTGTGTTGATCGTCTTTCATGCTCAGCCACGCTTCAATCCGGGAATACTCCCTTCAATAACAGGAAGAAATTCTGATTTGGAAGAGGCACGACTATGGCACCTTTAAATCGCGGGAGACCGAAATGCCGAAGATTTGCCTCGTGGGTGCCGGCAGCACCGTTTTTGCACAGAACATTCTGGGGGACGTGCTCTCTACCCCCTCGGGCAGCGACTATGTGATCAGCCTGTTTGATATCGATCCCCAACGGCTGAAGACATCGGAGATCGTTGCGCGCCGCATCTGCGAGGCGCTCAATCTGCAGAGGGTCAAGGTCGAGGCCACCCTTGATCGCCGCGAAGCGCTGCGCGGATCGGATTTCGTTATCCTGATGATGCAGGTTGGCGGCTACAAGCCCGCCACCGTGACGGATTTCGACGTGCCGAAGAGATACGGTCTGCGGCAGACCATTGCCGATACGCTCGGCATCGGCGGGATCTTCCGCGGACTTCGCACCATTCCAGTGCTGGAGGCAATCTGCCGCGATATGGAAGAGGTCTGCCCCGATGCGCTGCTGATGCAATATGTGAACCCGATGGCGATCAATTGCTGGGCAATCAAGGAGCTGGCGCCATCCATCCGCACGGTCGGCCTTTGCCACAGCGTCCAGCATACGGCCGCTCATCTCGCTTCGTGCCTCGACGAGGATATCGCCGACATCAACTACATTTCGGCAGGCATCAACCATGTCGCCTTTTTCCTGAAATACGAGAAACTGCATGCCGATGGCAGACGCGAGGATCTCTATCCCCGCCTGAGGGCTCTGGCCGGCGAGGGACGCGTGCCATCCGATGACCGGGTGCGCTTCGATGTACTCAAGCGGCTCGGCCATTTCGTGACGGAATCGAGCGAACATTTCTCCGAATATACGTCCTGGTATATCAAGGGCCGGCGCCCTGAGCTCATCGAAAAGCTCAACATCCCGCTCGACGAATATATCAGCCGCTGTGAAAGGCAGATATCCGAATGGCATGCCCTTCGCCGGGAGCTCGAAGGCGACAAACCGATCGACGTCTGCCGCAGCAACGAATATGCAGCCGGCATCATTCACGCCGCCGTTACCGGCAATCCGGCACTGATCTATGGCAATGTTCCCAATAATGGCCTGATCGAAAACCTTCCGGCCGAATGCATCGTGGAAGTGCCCTGCCATGTCGACAGGAACGGAATCCAGCCGACCCGCATCGGCAGGATCCCCTCGCAGCTCGCCGCTGTCATGAAGCTCAGCATCTCGGTTCAGGAGCTGACAGTCGAGGCAGCGCTGACGGGGAAACGCGACCGCATCTATCAGGCAGCCMTCCTCGATCCGCATACATCGGCCGAACTCTCGCCAGACGAGATCTGGAGCCTGGTCGACGACCTGATCGACGAACATGGCGACCTTCTGCCGAAGTACCACTGAGCCCGGTCAGAGGCTTCCAGATCCATCATGAGGCGCGCCGTCTTTCGGGACGGCGCGCCTTTCGTTTGCTTTTTCAGCGCTCAGCTGGCGCTATCAAAAAAATCATAAACGATCATAATTATGATTGACATTGATCGTATCGAGTGAGAACTTTGACGCAAATAAACGAAATTACGACAGGGGATGGTCGGTGAACCAGAGTGGCGGAGTGAAAACTGACCGGCTCGATGCCATCAGAAGCCATCTCTATGCGAATGGCTTTTCCACCATTCAGGATCTGGCCGATGCGGTGGGTGCTTCGCTGGCCACCGTGCGCCGAGACCTGCAGATTCTGGAACAGGATGGAGCAATCGACCGCGTGCATGGCGGCGCCCGCATCGCCGAGGGTTCCTCGGTCGAAATGGCCTTCCAGGAGCGGGAAAAGCGCCAGCTTTCGGCCAAGCGCGCGATTGCCAATGCGGCCTACGAGCTGCTGCTGCCCCGAACCGCTATCTTCCTCGACGCCGGGACGACGGTTCTTCAGCTTGCCCGGCTCATCCGCATCAACCCGATACCGCTGCGCATCTTCACCAACGGCCTGATCGTCGCTCAGGAATTTCTGAACATTCCGAACCTTGAGGTCGTCCTTCTCGGCGGCCAGCTGCGCAGCGAAAACGCTTCGCTCGTCGGCCCGCAGGCCGAGGCGATGCTCGAAACGATCTGGTTCGATCAGCTGTTTCTCGGAGCCAGCGCCATCAGCCCCGACGGCGCGATTTACAGCGTGGACAGTGCCGAAGCCAGCCTGAACCGGCGCATGCTCACCCGTTCTGCCAACGGCTATGTGCTCGCCGATTCCTCGAAATTCGGGACGATGGCCACCTACAAGGTCGCTCCGCTGAATGTTGCGAAGCTCATCACCGACAAGAGCCTGACGCCGCAATGGCGTTCCGAGCTCACCAATTTCGGTGTCGATGCGACCTTTGCCGAGCTGGGAGCAAAGGAATGAGCGACGAGCTGATCCTCGGCATCGACGGCGGCGGCAGCAAGGTGCTCGTCACGCTGACCAATAAGGACGGCCACATTCTGCGAGCCGCGCTCGGCGGCGGCGTCAATCCGATGGACAATCCGGACTGGCGACGGGAACTGGAGCGGCATATCGAACCCTTCCGCAATGAGCCGGGACTGGCAGCCGTCGGCGCTGCCCTGCCCGCCTATGGCGAAGTTGCGCATCTCTCCGCTCTCCAGAAGCAATGCATCGACGAAGCTTTTCYGGATACCCTCAGGACCGTCCTCAACGATGTCGATGCCGCCCATCTCGGCGCCTTTGCCGGTCGCCCGGGCATCCTCGTTCTGTCGGGGACCGGCTCCATGTCCTGGGCGCGCAACGGAGCAGGAGCCTCCGCACGCGCCGGCGGTTGGGGCGATCTGATCGGCGACGAGGGCAGCAGCTACTGGATCGGTCGTGCAGCCCTGCATCTCATCAGCCAGAGCCTCGATGGACGTGGCAAGCCGACGGCGCTGGCGAGGGCGATTTATGATCACCTCCGGCTCGATATTTCCGATCCGATCAATGCTCTCGGTGGCTGGATCAACGGGCTTGCGAGGCCGCGCGCTGGTATCGCCGCGCTCTCCATTCTCGTCGACCGAACCGCTCAGCAAGGCGACGAAATGGCGATTGACCTGATCGAGAAGGCTGCCGAGGAGCTTGCCAAGCACCATTGGGCGATATCGGGCCATTGTGAAACCGGCTCCGACTGGACCTATGCAGGCGGCACCTTTTCCAGCCGCCTTTTGCTTGAAGCTGTCGAACGGCGGATCGGCCGGCGGGCGATTTCACCCGTACTTCCTCCCATTGGCGGCGCGCTTCTGGCGGCCGCCCAACTTCTCGACTGGCCGCTGAACGAGCGCTGGTTCGGGCAAATCGCGGCTGCGGCCGACACCGTGATCGCGCGATCAAGACAATGACTGTCAACGATAAAGGATGGGAACATGCGTAAATTCATATTACCTTTGCTTGCCTCAGCCGCCCTTGCGATTGCCCTGCCCGCCATGGCCGACGACGCCAAGCCGCTTGCCGGCCAATCGATCACCGTGCTCATGCCATCGCCGCAGGGGGCCACGGTTGCGGCAGATTTTGAAGCGGAGACCGGCATTCATGTCGATCTCCAGACCCTCTCCTGGGATGATATTCGCCCAAAGCTGGTAACGGCACTGGTCGCCGGCACGGCGCCGGCCGATGTTACCGAATTCGACTGGTCTTGGACGGGTCAGTTCAGCGCCGCCGGCTGGTACATGCCGCTGAATGATGTGATCGACAAGGAATCAATCGAGGATATCGGCGTTGCCAAGATCTTCACCGTCGGTGGTCAGTTGCTCGGCGTGCCCTATACCAACGACTTCCGCGTGATGCTCGTCAACAAGAAGCATTTAGCGGATGCGGGCATTACCGAAATGCCGAAGACGCTTGACGCGCTGGTCACGGCGGCAAAGAAGATCAAGGAGAAGGGTATTTCGACCTATCCGATCGGCCTGCCGCTCTCGGCAACCGAAGGCGCTTCGACGAGCTGGTATCTGTTGACCAAGGCTTTTGGCGGCGAACTCTTCGACAAGGACTTCAAGCCGCTGTTCCTCACCCCGGATTCAGCCGGCTACAAGGCGCTCGCCTTCGAACTGAAACTCTTGAAGGACGGTCTGGTCGACCCGGCCTCGACAGGTCTCAAGGACAGCCAGATCAATGAGAGCATGTTTGCCCAGGGCCTCACCAGCATCATGATCTCGGGTGAGCCGGGTCGCTTGGGCCAGATGAACGATCCGAAGCAGTCCAAGGTCGCCGGCCAGGTGGAAGCGATCCTCGTGCCGACCGAAAGCGGTCAGACGCGCAGCTTCGGCCTTCCGGAAGCGCTTGCCATTCCGAATGTTTCGCAGAACAAGGAAGCGGCGGTCGCCTTCGTCAAGTGGTTCACCAGCAAGGAGTTCCAGAAGAAGAACGCGGCAAACGGCTTCCTGCCGACCCGCACTTCGGCTCTCTCCGAACTCAATACGGAAGGCAAGTTGACGAGCGGCGACGCACTTGTTGCCCAGTCCAAGACCGTCGAGCCTCTGTTCCAGCAGGGAACGCCGCCGTGGTATCCGCAGTTTTCGAGCGCGGTGAACACGGCGATCAACAGCGCGGCAAAGGACCAGGTCACGGTTGATCAGGCCATGCAGAGCATCGCCGATGCAGCCAAGCAGGCGATGGCGCAATGACAGTCGTCACCGCCCAAGGTGTCGCAGCCAAGCGTAGTGTCGGCCTCAACGCCGACACCATGCTCGGACTGCTGCTGGTGCTGCCGATCCTCGTGACGATGGCAGCTCTGGTCTTCTATCCGATGGGCCGGACGGTCTGGGACTCGCTGCACCGGGTCAATCCGATGCAGGCCGGAACGCCTTTCGTCGGACTGGAAAATTACACACGCATGCTGTCGGACGCCCAGCTGGCGACGACCTGGGCGAACACGCTCATCTATGTCGTCCTTGCCGTCGTTGCCGAGACCGTCTTCGGCGTGCTTGCTGCGGCTCTCATCAATCAGATGAAAGTCGGGCGCCAATGGGTGCTTGCGGCTGTCATCCTGCCATGGGCCTTACCCGGCGTCGTCAACTCCGTCATCTGGCTGTGGATCTATCAGCCCGGCGCCGGCCTGTTGAACGGCATTCTCGTCGCGCTTGGCCTGCCTTTCGAAAATCATGTCTGGTTCAACGACCGGACGAGTGCCATCGTCGCGGTCACCGTCGTGCATGTCTGGCGCATGATGCCGCTGACGATCGTCATCGTGCTCGCCGCCATGCAGAGCATCCCGGCGCATCTCTATGAGGCTGCCCGCATCGACGGCGCGACGCGCGTGCAGATGTTCAGCCTGGTCACACTTCCGCTCGTGCGCAGCGCCATCGCCGTTGCCATGACGAATGCGACGGTCAATGCCTTCAATCTCTTCGACGAGGCCTGGGTGCTCGCCGGATCAAGCCTCGAAACGCGGCCGATCCTCGTGCAGATCTATCTCGAGACATTCCAGAACCTTCGCTTCTCCTACGGCATGGCTCTGTCGGTCGTCATCACGCTGGTCTCGCTGCTCGTCTCGCTCGTCTACGTCCTCCGCGTTTATCGCAACACACGGTTCGACTGATGAAACCAACCATTCTCTATCGCCTGATGATATGGACGGGTCTTGCCGTGCTGCTGATCTGGTCGCTTGGCCCGATCTACTGGACGATCGCAAGCTCCGTGACGCCGACGGAAGATTTTTCCACGCGGCCGATCCATTTCTTCCCGCAGCATTTCACGCTCGACCATTATTCGCGCCTGCTCGGCATCAACATTTCGCGGATTGGGGGTGTGGAGGTGTGGAAGCAGTTCCGCGCTGCGCTGCTCAACAGCGTGATCACGTCGGCCGCCGCCACGGCTCTCTGCGTCGCGATCTCGGCGCTCGGCGCCTATGCATTCACCAGGATGCGCTTTCCCGGGCGTAACCTGCTGTTCGGTGCTGTCGTCGCGACACTCGCAATCCCCGCCTATGCGGTGCTCATCCCGCTCTATCAGATCATGATCAAGATGCATCTGGTCGACACGCATACCGGCGTCTCGCTGATCTATGTCTCGGCCTATCTGCCGCTCTCGCTCTGGCTGTTGCGCAGCGTCTTCGAGCAGCTTCCGATCGCCCTCGAAGAGGCAGCACAGCTCGATGGCGCGGGCCGCCTCTTCATCTTCTTCAACATCGTGCTGCCGCTCGCCGGACCCGGCCTGACGGCGGCGGCCATCCTTACCTTCCTGGGGGCCTGGGGCCAGTACCTCGTTCCCCTCATTTTCTCGCCGCAAGCGACGAAACCCCTGACGGTTCTCATTCCCGAATTCGTCACCAAGAACTTCATCGACTACGGACTGATCACGGCAAGCGGATCGATCGCCATCGTCATCCCTGCCCTGGTCGTCATCTTCCTCAACCGGTACCTCGTCAGCGGCCTGCTGGCAGGTTCGGTCAAATAATCGGAGACATCATGAACACGACCGAAAAGGTAATCTTCGAGCAGTTTCCCTATTGGGAAACAGCCATCGGTTCGAATACGGCAAGCGGCAGCGCGGACGATCTCCTTGTCTTCGTCGGCTGCGGCACTTCCTTCAACCTCGCCTTGTCTCTGGCCGCCTATGCCAACAGCCTGAAGCGCAAGGCGATCGCGGTTCCGGGCGCGGAATGGTTGAACCGACCCGCCTACTTCTGGCCGGAATGGCAGAAGACCCATGTAGTCGCGCTGTCGCGCAGTGGCGAGACGACGGAAACGGTCGCCGCGGCAAAGGCAAGTCGCGCCGCCGGTGCCTTCGTGACTGCCGTGACGGTCGAGCCCGAGAGCGCCCTTGCCAAGAACTGTGACCAGCTGATCTGCTCCCCGACCCATCCCGAAGAGGGCATCGTCATGACGGTTTCGGCAAGCCTGATGGTGTTGCTCAGCCTGCAGCTGATCGGTCAGACCGTGCCTGCCTCGACCGTTGCATCGGCACGTCAACTCGCCAATACGCTCGATGCCGCTCTGCCCGACATCATCAAGGATCGTTCACACTTCGTCTTTCTGGGCGGCGGCCCGCTTTTCGGCATTGCGCTCGAGGGCGCGCTCAAGCTGATGGAAATGAGCCAGCTGATGACGCAGGCTTTTCATCCGCTCGAATATCGCCACGGGCCGATCAGCCTTGTTGACGAGAAGACGGCCGCCATCATGCTCTACAGCTCGGACCAGAGACAAGCCGAGGCAAAGCTCGCCGGTGAGCTTCGCGAAAAAGGCGCCGTCGTTATCGGTTTCGGCGGCCCAGGCGATCTGGAGCTTAAGGTCGACGTCGATCTGTCGCTTGCAGGTCTCGTCGTTCTGCCGGCACTGCAGATCCTCGGCGAACGCGCCGCACAGGCAAGGCAGATCGATACCGTCTCGCCGCGTCATCTCACCAAGGTGGTGACATTGGTATGAGCGCGGCCATCGATCCGAACCGCCAGATCGCCCTGGCAAAGCTGTTCGGCGCAAGAGACCTGCCCCTGCCCCGCGGCATCACATCGATTTGTTCTGCCCATCCGCTGGTCATCGAGGCTACGTTGCGACGTGCGGTGCTGCAGAATGAGGCGGTCCTGATCGAAGCGACCTGCAACCAGGTCAATCAGGAAGGCGGTTATACCGGCATGAAGCCGGCGGACTTCCGAACCTTCATCGAGCGTATCGCGGCAAGCGTCGGCTTCGCCGCCGAACGCATCATTCTCGGGGGCGACCATCTCGGCCCGAACCCATGGCGAAAGCTCGCTGCAGAGGATGCGATGGCGCGCGCCGAAACCATGGTGGCGGCCTATGTCGAAGCCGGGTTCGAGAAGCTGCATCTCGACACTTCGATGGGCTGTGCTGGCGAGCCTGTGGCGCTTGCCGACGAACTGACCGCCGCAAGAGCAGCACGTCTGGCGAAAGCTGCCGAAGAGGCGGCTCGTCGGAGTGGTCGACGTCTGCCGGTCTATGTCATCGGCACCGAGGTGCCACCGCCCGGTGGCGCGACGCATGCGCTGGACGAGCTGGAGATCACGCGACGGGAAGCAGCTCTCAGGACGCTTGATGTTCACCGCCAGGCCTTTGCCGAAGCCGGCGTAAGTTCGGCGATGGAACGCGTCATCGCGATCGTCGTTCAGCCGGGCGTCGAGTTCGGCAACGCCAATGTCGCGCTCTACAGGCCCGAGCGTGCACGGAAGCTGATCTCCGCGCTCGATGAGATGAAGGGACTGCTGTTCGAGGCCCATTCCACCGACTACCAGCCGGCAGCCGCGCTTTCGACGCTGGTCGATGGCGGGTTTGCGATCCTGAAAGTCGGTCCCGGCCTGACCTTTGCATTGCGGGAGGCGCTCTACGGTCTCGACGCGATCGCCGATATTCTCTCCGGGGGCCAGAGAGCCGGCGGGCTGGCGGCGACGATGGAAGAGATCATGCTTGCTCGGCCCAGCCACTGGGCCGGCCATTACAGCGGCACGACTGACGAACAGCGCCTGCAGCGACATTTCAGTTATAGCGATCGCATCCGGTACTATTGGCCCGACGCGCGGGCAGCAACGGCAGTCGACGAACTGCTCGCCCGGCTGCCGGAGGCAATCCCGGAAACGCTGATCAGCCAGCATCTCGCCCGCCTCTACCCTGATGTGGTCGAAAAGCGTGTCGCGCCGAAAGCCCGCGATCTTTGCCTAGCCGCCATTGATGCGGCGCTGGCTCCTTACGCCACCGCGACGGCGCCTCGGTAACAGAAGCATCGCATGTCGCTCTTTCCGAGCGAGCGCAGATCCGAAATCAGATTTTTCAGCCGGAGACAGTTATGGCGTCCGTCAACGTGGCAAATGTCCGCAAGAACTATGGTCACCTCGAAGTTTTACACGGGGTCGACGTCGACATCCGCGACGGAGAATTCGTCATCCTCGTCGGTCCCTCCGGCTGTGGCAAGTCGACTTTGCTGCGCATGATCGCGGGGCTCGAGGAAATCTCCGGTGGCAACGTCTCTATCGGCAACAAGGTCGTCAACAATGTCGCCCCGAAGGAGCGCGACATTGCCATGGTCTTTCAATCCTATGCGCTTTATCCGCATATGACGGTCGAAGCGAATATGGGATTTTCGCTGCGACTGGCGAAAGCCCCGAAGGAGCAGATCAAGGCGCGTGTCCGCGATGCGGCACAGATCCTCGGCCTCGAACATCTGCTCGACCGCTATCCGCGAAACCTCTCCGGTGGCCAGCGTCAGCGTGTTGCCATGGGTCGCGCCATCGTCCGCCAGCCGCAAGTCTTCCTCTTTGACGAGCCCCTGTCCAATCTCGATGCCAAGCTTCGCGTGCAGATGCGCGCGGAGATCAAGCAGTTGCACCAGCGGCTGAAAACGACGACGGTCTACGTGACGCACGATCAGATCGAAGCCATGACCATGGCCGACCGGATCGTCGTGATGCGGGACGGCTACGTAGAACAGATCGGCTCGCCGCTCGAACTTTACGATCGGCCGGCCAATCTCTTCGTTGCCGGCTTCATCGGCTCACCGGGCATGAATGTCATCAAGGGCAAGATCAGCGCGTCCGGACCGCTTGAATTCATCGCCGACGGAGGGGCCCGCTTGCCACTGCCGGAGAGCGCTGCGGCTGCGCGCGGCGCGGAGGTGGTTTACGGCATTCGGCCGGAGCACCTGATTATCACGCAGGACGGCGTGAGTGCCGAGGTGGCGGTGATCGAGCCGACCGGAGCCGAAACCCAGATTAACGCCAGGCTCGGATCGGATCCGCTGGTGGCCACTGTCAGGGAGCGGCTTTCGCTACGCGCCGGCGACACTGTCAGGATGACGCCGGATATCGGCAAACTGCACCTCTTCGACGCCAAGACCGAAAAGCGCCTGTCGATCGACTAGCGGCTGCGTTGAGTCACCGAATGAAAACGGTGCGGCGATGACGCCGCACCGTAGCTTGCTTTGACGGGTCGAACCTCAGAACTCTTCCCAGTTGCCGCCCTTCGTATCGAGTGCGGCATTTCCCGAGAATGCGGAGGCAATCTTGCGGCCGAGCGCCCGGGCGGGTGACGGCGCCGGCGCATCGTTTCGCCCGGCGCCACGAACAGGCGCGGAATGCGAAGCATAGCCTGCATCGTTCAGTTTGAACTGAGCCAGAAGCTGGTTGAGCGATGCAACCTCCTTCGCAAGATTGTAGCTTGCAGCGGTCGACTCTTCGACCATGGCAGCGTTCTTCTGCGTATCCTGATCCATCTGATTGACGGCGGTGTTGATCTGGTCGAGGCCCAACGACTGCTCCTGCGATGCTTCGACGATCGCAGCGATATGGCGGTTGATTTCCTGAACCTCCGAAACGATCGCCTGAAGCGCCTTGCCGGTATCGTCGACCAGCTGCACGCCTGCATGGACCTGCGCATTCGAGGCCGTGATCAGATCCTTGATCTCTCTGGCAGCCGTTGCGGAGCGCTGTGCCAGTTCACGGACTTCCTGCGCGACGACGGCAAAGCCTTTACCCGCTTCGCCGGCGCGGGCTGCTTCAACACCGGCATTGAGCGCCAGCAGGTTCGTCTGGAAGGCGATATCGTCGATGACGCCGATGATGTTGCCGATTTCACCGGAAGACTTGGAGATCTGCTCCATGGCGAGCACGGCCTTGCGGACCACCTCGCCGGAATGTTCGGCGCCGGTCTTGGCACGCGCCACGAGCTGACCTACATCTTGGGCGCGCTTGCTGGAACCCTTGACGGTCGTGGTGATTTCTTCGAGAGCCGCAGCCGTCTCTTCGAGTGCTGCCGCCTGCTGCTCTGTGCGCTTGGCGAGATCGTCGGCAGCCGACTTGATCTCGTTTGCTCCCGAATCGATGCCGCGAGCATTCTGCGATACCCGGTTCAACGCAGATTGCAGCTTGTCGGCGGAGTCATTGAAGTCGCTGCGCACGCCATCGAGTCTTGTGACAAAGGGCTGCGCGATCCGGTAGGACACATCGCCGTCGGCGAGCTTCGACAAGCCGGCAGCGAGATTGTCGACGGCAAACTGGACATCGGCAGCATCCTTCGCCTTTTCCTTCTCGCGCTCGATCTGCTCTCTTTCGCTCATGCTGCGATTGGCTTCTGCCTCCTGCTCGAGGCGAACCCGCTCGATCGCATTCTGCTTGAAGACCTGCACGGCACGGGCCATTGCGCCGATTTCGTCAGGTCGGGCCTGACCTTCGACCTCGACATTGATATCGCCTGCGGCCAGACGTGCCATTGTGCCGGTCGTCTTCTTCATGACCGACGCAATCGAACGCGCAAAGACGAGGAAACCGAGCAGTGAAATGAGCGAAACGACAACTGCGCCGATCGCCGCCATCCAGAGCGCCTGCTGCGATGCTTCCACGATCTCCGTCACATCGGAGCCGATTTCAAAAACACCGATCTTGCGGCCGGAGAAATCTTCGAAGGGAATGGCGGCAACTTCATAATCCTTGCCGCCGAGAGAAGCATGGACTCGGACGCGGTCGCCGTTGAAACCCTCTTGCAATTGCTCCTGAGTGAGGATCGTCTTGTCGCCGAAGGTCGAAGCCTGCGGCACAAATTTCCCGTCCTGCAGGATATGGACCGCAACTTCTGCATCGACGGCATTTGCCAGGGGAGCAAAATAGTCATTCGTGAGCGACGTGCCGACATCGACGACACCGACAGTCTTGCCGTCCTTGATGACTGGTGCCGAGGCAAACATGCTGACCGCGGTGCGTCCAGGTTCGATGCCGGCATTCAGTTTGCCCTGCGTCAGCGCCGCAACGATCATCTTGCGACGTCCCTTGAGGTCGTCGCCGAAGGTATCGGGCGAATGGATACGTGCGACCGCGGACCCGTCGGAATTGCTGAAGGTAATGAGCTGAAGACCTTGCACCTTAATTGCCGGCAGGCTGGCCGTGTATTTTGCCAGGATGGCTGCTCGATCATTCTTGGCAATCAGATCAGCAGTTTCAGGCTCACCGGCAAGGGCTACCGCAAGCCCGGCTGCCGCCCGCTTCTGAGCCTCCATGTCCGCCTGGATCACGTGCAGGTCCGCCGAGAGCTCCTTCTGAAGCGATTGATCGCTCATCACGTTCTGGCGATACCAGGCAAGACCACCGATTGCCACGCTTGCAAACAAAACGGCGGCGAACCCGTAGGCTGTGATGCGGATCCAAATCGGCCGCTTAATCTGCTCTTCACTCATATTATTCCCTCATGCGTCGAATAGCCTAATCCTTGAGGGAAAAACTTGTTTTTTACTTAATTTTGAATAGTCAATATTATCCAAACAACTCATAGGTTATCTCGCTGCCAATGCGGCGTTGGCCGTGGAAAAACGACCAAGCTCTCATATAGGCTGCTGATCATTTGCTGTCCTGTTGATTTCGAAACCGCCACCTTAAGGGGGCAACGGTCTCTCCATCAACAAGCATGAACGTTCGGCGCTGACGAGCGTTTCCAGCAGTTCCAAGGCCCTGGCACAGGCGATACGGCAAGCCGTCGAAGTCGCAAGCGGAACCCACGCAATTGCACGGGGCGATCCAGATCCACCGTCCGTCAGGCCTGCCGCCCTATCTCGCACAGGTAACTCCCCTGCCGCCAAATTCTCTCGTCGCCTGGGATTCGACAGATTCCGGCGTCCGCGTGCTTCTTCAGATCGTCGATGCGGAAAGCCGGGGCCACGGGCAGGCGGAACAGCTTCGCAGCCTCTTTAGCCTGACCGTTGCGGAAACGAAGGTTGCTGTGCTCGTCGGCAGAAGATGCTCGGTTCCGGAGACCGCAAGAGTCCTTGCCCTTTCTCCCAACACGGTCGAAACGCATACGGCAAGGCTTCTGCCCAGGACAGGTGTGCGATCTCAAGCGGCATTTGCGCGGTTGGTGGCTTCCGTTCCCGCGAGGCCCGGTCGGCCGTAATCCCGCCTCCATCGCCGAGCGACAACGAAGGGCGTTGTAAAAAACCGAAAATACGGGAAGGTGATGAGTCAACACCCCTTCCCGCTCATCGTATCAGCTTCGCGATCAAGGATCGGCGGTTGTCAGCTCCATTTCCTTGGTATCGACGACGAATACGGCCAGAATTTTTGC
>NZ_JBFUBG010000053.1:0-42743 GCF_056405875.1 Rhizobium sp. P1_E6
CTCAAGGCCTGGGAGGTTTGCTCCGCAATTTCGCGCCGACGCGCGTCGGCCGTCGGGCTGTCTTCTGCCCGCGCATCATCCGTTGCTTTTTCGAGAATAGTTCCAGCCACGATGTCACCTCCAGAAACGGTTCGTCTCGACGGATTGGCGGCCGAGCAGGTAGCCGATGCTGAAAGCGAGCAGGCCGATACCGACAACCACGGAGCTTGCGGTATGAGGATGATTGGCAGCACCCGTTGCAACGGCCTGCACCTCGCGCCTGACTACGGAGGCTGTATTCGAAGCGGCCTTGCGAATGCCCTCGGGCTTGTTCGTCGGCTGGCCGGTGAAACCGGCGTTGAGTTCGTTTGTCATGGGATGGTCTCCTTTCGTGAAGGAGAACTGCCGGAAGGCTGTTGGGTTCCGACAAAGGCGTCAGCAAAGCCCGAAAACGAAAACGGCGCCCGATGGCGCCGTCTTGGATAATAGTCTGCTCGCTATTTAGCGGAACGAGCGGGATGCGATGTTGCGGATGTCGTAACGGCTGACGCCGATATCGGACAGGGTCTGGTTGGACAGGTTGCCCAGTTCGTTGAGCGTGCGGCGGTAGCTAATCCAGCTCTTTGCAATGCGGATCGGGTTCATGGTCTTTTCCTCGGATGTCTTGCGCGAGCGGCGGGATCGCCGTCTCTGCGGTTGATATCTATATAGTGGAGGTCCCTGATATTGTGCAGTGCAAATAAAAGGCGGCTGCTATGCAATTGTGCACTCTTATGCCTGCTAATTATGCAGCGCGCGATTTTTGAGCGGGCCGAGAATTAATACTTCCGCAACTTTTGCGGCAGCCTGACCAGCCGGCAAAAAGAAAACGCCCGCTGCGGAGGCAGCAGGCGTTTTGGGAAGGCAATCTGCTTGGGAGGAGCAGCGATTACCCGTACTTAGCGGGCGGAAGCTTCGCGAGCAACGCGATGGATGTCCGAACGGTCGATGCCGAGGTCATGCAATTCGCGGTTGGTCATGCGGCCAAGTTCCGTAATCGTCTGACGATACTTGCGCCAGTTATTGAAAGAGCGAGAGAAGTTCATGTTAATCCCCTTTCCTAGGGCTTGATCCTGCCAGCAGCCTGTCTTCGGCGCTGACCTCTATTTGATGGCCAGAATATATGTTGCGCCGCGAAGAACTAACAGAGCCAAGATTTCAAGTCACCTATGCGTGATTCGCAAGGCTCAACCAGTTATTTGCACGCTTTGGTCATTTTCTGGTCAATGAATAGGCAGAATGATTTTCTCTCACGCCGCCACATTCGCGGATGGATATTTGGTCGGCTTTGGTGTCCGCGAATAGTCTTTTCCCTGTAGGCGCACTTCGCCATACATCAACGGCGAAGAACATTGGGCCCCGTGCTCCAAAGCGCTCCCCGACCGTCTCAAGCGGCTTAACGATTGCTTCACCCTGATTAACGCGAAAGCCTGAAAAGCCACCATCCTAATCGTTTAACCACCTGTTAAGCAAAACGCCCACCGGGGGAGGATCCGGTGGGCGTCATGATGGTGACTGGCAACTGGGAGGAGGAGTGTTGCCAGTCTATCGCAGGGCGCTGGGAGGAGGAGTGCGCGTCTGCGAATCTTATCACGGACATATCATCCGCAGGCTTCCGGAAAACCGGGCCGGGGAGCCATCCCCGTGCTTCGATGTACAGTAAATAGTATGACTTTTGAGTATTTTGCAGTGCAATATATTCATGAGGGCTATGCGGCTCATGCATGCCTTCCTGCGATGCTCATATATTAGTAATAGTGCGGTTAGTATTTCGTTAACGAGCGACCCAATTTAGACCAGTGAAGAATTTGCATATTTCGAATGTCGGCGTTTCCGCGAGGCAATCCTGCGCTATRAAGGCAAAAGCCGAAGATGGCGGATCAATGCGGGGTAGGGCATGTATCGCGGCAGATTGGAGCGGGATTTCTCGCTCTGGGTGGAGAAGGGACTTCTGCAGAAGGGGACGGCAGAGGCGCTGCTTGCCGAATACGATGCGCGTCCGGCAAGTTTCAGCCTCGGCCGCGTGCTGATGGGGCTGGCAGCCGTGCTACTCGGTGCGGCTCTGCTGCTGCTCGTCGCTTCAAACTGGGAGTATATCCCGCGCCTCGTCCGTGTCGGTCTGATGCTGGTGCTGATCTGGGCTGTTCATATCGGTGCTGCACTTCTTCTTATGCGTGGTGCGCTGGCCTCCGCCAGCGGCCTGCTCATCATCGGCGCGTTGAGCTTTGGCGGCGCCATCTCCCTCGTCGGCCAGATGTATCATCTCTCTGGCGACGAACAGACGGTCATGTATCTCTGGTTTGCGGTGGCGACCGTTTCGGCGGTTCTTTTCCGCTCGGCCGCGGTGACGGCCGTCGCGGGCTTCCTCTCCTGGGCCTCCTTTGCCGTCTACCTTGAGAATTTCGATACGCGCTGGTTCGGCCTTGGCCCTTATGCGCCGTTGGTGATGGGGGCTGCTATCATCGGCCTGGTGCGCTTCACCGGCGCCGACCGCGCCCGTCATCTAGCTTATCTGTTGGTGGTCGGCTGGCTGGCCTGGCTCTATGTGTTGACTGACGAGATTTCCGTGGCGATTGCCTTCGCGGTCTTCGGCATGGCGGCTTTCCTGCTGACCGCCTTGCCTGTCCCCCCGATTTCCACGCTCGTCAGATCGGCGGGCGCTGCTCCGGCATTCTACAGCTTTCTCGTCGCCATCATGGGATTGTTCCTGCTTCATATGGAGATGGACGAAGGCGGCCGTATGGTCGTGCTTGGTCTGCTGACGCTTGGCGCCGCCGTTGTGGCGATCGTGCTGCATGGCCGGGACAATGGGGCGGTACGCTACCTTGCCTATGGCGCCTTCGCAGCCGAAATGCTCTATCTTGCCTCGGTGACGGTCGGCACGATCCTCGGCACGTCCAGCCTCTTCCTGTTCTCGGGCCTGGTGGTCGCAGCCGTCGCCTGGGTCGTCATCCGCCTCGAAAGACGCTTCGCGGCAGGCCGCGTGGAGGAACGCGCATGAGCTTTGCCTTCGCAAGACCGCAAACCGGCCGCTTCTATATCGTCGCTGCAATCCTGGTCGCCGGCCTGCAGACGTTGATCCTCGGTTACATCATTCAGAGCCGAGCTTCGATTCTGGCCAATGGCACTGAAGTGCTGCTCAAAACCGCTCCCGTGGATCCGCGCGATTTCCTGCGTGGCGATTATGTGGTGCTGAACTATGACATATCGTCGGTCCCGGTCTCGACGGTTACTGGCGGCATTCCGGCGAAAGCGGGGGAGCAGACCCTGTGGGTTCGCCTCAAGCGCCAGCAGGATGGCTTCTGGGGCATTGTCGAATCGTCGTTTAAGGAACTGCCGGCACAGCCGGATACAGTCGTCCTGCGCAGCGTGCCTTTCTACAGCTATGGGCCTGATAATGGTGACATGATCCGGGTCGAATACGGAATCGAACGCTATTACGTGCCGGAAGGCGAAGGAAAGCCGCTGGAGGAGGCGCGCAACGAGGGCGTCGTCTCCATTGCCGCAAGCATTTCCTCCTCCGGCGCTGCGCAGATCCGCAGCCTCGTGGTCGACGGCAAACCGGCCTATGAGGAGCCGCTCTATTGAGAGGCGAGGCCGGTAATGGGAACGATGCGCTTTTGCCCGCAAATCGCTGTCATTTGCCGTTCATTTTTCCTTTGCCTGTTCTAAATCGGGTGATATAGAGACGCCGCGCTCCGGAAGGCCTCATGTGCAGGCATATGCATGCGGTTTTGCGAACGCGGGTATGGTGAAATTGGTAGACACGCCAGATTTAGGTTCTGGTGCCGTAAGGCGTGGGAGTTCAAGTCTCTCTACCCGCACCAAGCTGCCTTGCAGGGCGGGAGGACTGGAACTTGGTTGTCCCGGATACCCGGAAAGCGAGTGCTGTTCCGCTTCGGACGGAACGAACAGGAATTGAGAAAAAGCCACGCGCGGCAGTTGGCCGGCGTCGTGCTCACCGAAACGAACGGCGTCTGGGCACGGCCGTCACTGAATGAAGGTAGGAAGACATGCAGGTTATCGAAACGCTCGCTGAAGGGCTGAAGCGCGAAATCAAGGTCGTTATCCCGGCCAAGGACATGGAAAACAAGATGAATGAACGCCTTGCCGACGTAAAGGACAAGGTGCGCATCAATGGTTTCCGTCCGGGCAAGGTTCCGGCCGGTCACCTCAAGAAGCTCTACGGCAAGTCCGTTATGGCCGATCTCGTCAACGAGATCGTCCGCGACCAGCCGACGCAGATCCTGTCCAGCCGCGGCGAAAAGTCGGCCACCCAGCCGGAAATCGCCATGACGGAAGACAAGGACGAGGCAGACAAGATCCTCGCCGCCGAGCAGGATTTCGAATTCACGCTCTCCTACGAAGTTCTTCCGCCGATCGAACTGAAGTCCAACAACGGCATCAAGGTCGTTCGCGAAGTCGTCGAAATTTCCGATGACGAAGTCAACGAGCAGGTTCTCAAGGTCGCCGAAAGCGCCCGCGACTACGCCGAAAAGAAGGGCAAGGCTGCCAACGGCGACCGCGTCAAGATGGACTATGTCGGCAAGGTCGACGGCGTCGCCTTCGACGGCGGCACCGATCAGGATGCCGAACTGGTTCTCGGCTCCGGCCGTTTCATTCCGGGCTTCGAAGAGCAGCTCGTCGGCCTCAAGGCTGGCGACGAGAAGACCATCAATGTCACCTTCCCGGCCGATTATCCGGCCAAGAACCTCGCCGGTTCGGAAGCGACCTTCGACGTCACCGTCAAGGAAGTTGCTGCTCCGGCCGACGTCGAGATCAACGATGAACTTGCCACCAAGCTCGGCCTCGAATCGGCTGACCGTCTCAAGGAAATTGTCCGCGGCCAGATCGAATCGCAGTACGGCTCGCTGACGCGCCAGAAGCTGAAGCGTCAGATCCTCGACCAGCTCGACGAGATGTACAAGTTCGAAACCCCGTCCAAGCTCGTCGAAGCTGAATATAACGGCATCTGGAACCAGGTCAGCAACGACCTCGCCCAGTCCGGCAAGACCTTCGAGGATGAGGACACCACCGAAGAGCAGGCGCGCGAAGAATACCAGAAGCTCGCTGAGCGCCGCGTTCGCCTCGGTCTCGTTCTCTCCGAAATCGGCGAAAAGGCCGGCGTCGAAGTCAGCGAAGACGAAATGCAGCGCGCGATCTACGAACAGCTGCGCCAGTATCCGGGCCAGGAAAAGCAGATCCTCGAATTCTTCCGCAGCCAGCCGGGTGCCGCCGCTTCGATCCGCGCTCCGATCTTCGAAGAAAAGGTCATCGACCACCTGCTCACCGAAATCGACGTCACCGACAAGAAGGTGACGAAGGAGGAGCTGCTCGCCGACGAAGAAGGCGAAGCTTCCGAGAAGGCCGACACCAAGAAGGCTGCTCCGAAGAAGAAGGCTGCCGCCAAGGCTGAGGCTTCTGAAGAAGTTGCTGAAGGCGAAGAAGCCGCTCCGAAGAAGAAGGCCGCTCCGAAGAAGAAGGCTTCCGAAGACAGCGCCGAATAATCGGCTCCTTCGCACTGAAATTCAAAAAGCCCTGCCGCATGCGGCAGGGCTTTTTTGTTGAGGCTATAAGGTCAGGCGCTGAAATCGCAGATCGCGTGCTGGCCGATGCGTAGATTCAAAGAGCTAGAGCGCAGCGCGTCCGATTGGACGCACCGCGCTCTAGCTCTAAGGACCCGGTCAGACGGCTTTGCGCGCGTGTGTGAGTTCGGCGACCTTCTTGATATGGCTGACGGCGGCAGTGCCGCCGGCCGTCTTGGTGAAGAGGTCGAGAACCTCTTCCTCATCCTCACCGACCGGTGTCAGAGCCTTGTCCATGTAGTTCTTGACGCCGGCCTCGCGTGCAATCAGGAAAGCCGAAACGCTGAGGCCGATGATCGTGCCGGCCAGGGAAATATGCTTGCGGGCCGTGTCGAAGGCAAAACGCGGCCAGAACAGCAGCGGATGTTCGCGCTTCAGGCCGGGGCGCCGCTCCGAGGGATGCTTCAGGCGCATAAGGCCGCTCTGCAGCGGATGGACGTTCTCCAGCGGCACGGTCGTCGCAAACGACACCAGCACCTTGACGAGACTGCTCAGCTTGATGCCGGACGCCACAGCGCGGCGCAGCAGGGTCTTCATATGGTCGGGTGAATAGTAGAGCGACCAGGCCTCCTGATAGATGCTCTCCCATTCCTGCTTGCTCATCTTCGGATGCGCGGTGCAGACGTGCTCAACGTCGTAGATATTGAGATCGGCATCCATTTCGACGCCCTTCTTCCAGAGAACCTGATGATCCTCGGAGCCCGGCAGGGGGGTCAGAATGAAAAACTCGATGACATCGAGCGGTAATTCTTCCTGAATGATCTTGATGTCGCGGCGGATCGACTCCGGCGTGTCTGCCGGAAAGCCCAGAATATAACCGGCGAGCGTCATGATGCCCTGCGCCTTCCAGGCAAGCAGCATCTTACGATATTCGGTGATCTTGTTCTGGTTCTTCTTGGCGGCGGTCAGATTATCCGGATTGACGTTCTCGAGACCGATGAAGACGCGCGTGACACCGGCGCGCTTCGATTTCTCGATGAAGTTCGGGATCTTGTGGCAGAGCGTGTCCACCTGGATCATCAGGCCGAGCGGAATACCGTCCTTTTCCCTGAGCTCGATCAGCCGGTCGAAGATCGCTTCCCAGTCCTTGTTGCGGGCGAAATTGTCGTCGGTGATGAAGAATTTATGGATGCCCTGCGCCCAGTTCATGCGCACCAGCTTTTCCACATCGTCAGCCGAGCGGAAGCGGGATTTGCGGCCCTGCACGTTGATGATTGTGCAGAACGAGCATTGATAGGGACAACCGCGGCCCGCATCGAAGCTGGTGCTGAGGCCGAGCGTGCGCTGGATATTGTCCTTCGGCAGGAAAGGCACCGGTGTGCCGCCGATGCCGGGAAGATCGTTCATGAAATTGTAGAGCGGTTTCAGCTCGCCGGCGGCTGCGTCGCGCAGCACCATCTCCAGCCGCCCTTCGGCTTCGCCGGCAAACATGGAAACGCCCATCTTGCGGCATTCCTCGAGGCCGATCGCGTCGCCACTCAGCATCGACAGGCATCCCGAGATATGGAAGCCGCCCATCGAAACCGGCAGTCCGGCATCGCGGAACGGGCGGGCGATATCGAGCGCACGGGGATACTGGTTGGACTGGACGCCGATAAGCGCGATCATCCCGAAATTGTCATTGCGTTTGAACTGGGAGATCAGCGCCGCAAAATCGATCCGCGTATTTGTCTCGTCAATGACGGTGATGTCGATGGCGGTGTCGGCCCCAAGCACCTGCCGCTCGGCACATTCGGCGGCAATCCCGTAGATGGCGGCCAGCGAATTGGACGGAATCATCGCCCGCCACCAACGAATCACATAGCCGTCGTCGTCATAATGCGACGGCTTTATCAGGATGAGCTGAAACCGCCTGCGAGCAGCCTCTGAAATTTGGGCCAAAATAATTATCTTTCGTTGTTGGCTGCACACCGGACCTTGATGGCGTCGCAGGCCGGTCTAAGACATGGGTTTCATGCTGTCGAAAGGCGCGCACCATACTTGGGAAGGCGATTAACAAAACGCAATAGAATAACGCAAGGCACGAGCAGCGCCGACCTTACCAATATCTTTTGACATAGGATATAGGCAGTTCGAGGACCTCTTGATCGTCGCCAACAATGTTTCGACGGCCTCGCCGCAGTCGGTACAAAGCCCGCGGACCAGCAGCTCTCAGGTCCCAGCATGAAAGACGAGGGAAATCCCTCGCTTCCTCAGAGCTCTGACTTGATGTCGCCCATTCGATTCCCAGCGTCGAGGCCGGCGATCTTGTAGGCCTCGGCAAGCGTCGGGTAGTTGAAGGTATTTTCGACAAAATATTCGACGGTACCCTTCAGGTTCAGCACGGCCTGGCCGATATGCACCAGCTCGGTGGCACCTTCGCCGACGATGTGTACACCGAGCAGTCGGCGCGTCTTCAGCGAAAAGATCAGCTTCAGGAGGCCGGTCTCGAGGCCCATGATGTGGCCACGCGAGGTTTCGCGGAACCGGGCGATGCCGCATTCGTAGGGAATGCCGCGCTCCTTCATTTCCTCTTCCGTCAGGCCGCATGTTGAGATTTCCGGCACGGCATAAATGCCGTAGGGGAAATATTTCTGCGGCTCCTTAGCGACGGCGCCGATTGCGACGCGCGCTGCGATGCGGCCCTGCTCCATCGACGTGGACGCAAGGCTCGGGAAGCCGACGACATCGCCGGCGGCATAAATATTCGGTACCGAGGTCTGGAAAGTCTCGGGATTGACCTTCAGGCGGCCACGGCTGTCGGCTTCGATACCAACTGCGTGCAGGTTCAGCGTATCGGTGGCGCCCATACGCCCGGCGGCAAAAAGCACCATGTCGGTCACGAGATGCCGGCCGCTATCGAGCGTAAGCTGCACCTTGCCGCTATCGAGTCGTTCAACCTTCTCAGCCTTCGTGCCGAGCAGCAACTTCATGTTGCGGTCGCGCAGCTGATAGGTGAAGTCTTCGACGATTTCCTTGTCGATGAAGTCGAGCATGGTCGATTTCGGATCGATGACGGTTACGGCCGTATCCAGCGCCGAAAAGATCGTTGCATATTCGATGCCGATAACGCCGGCGCCGATGACGACCATGCTGCGCGGCAATTCCTCCATATCGAGCAACTCGTCGCTATCGAGCACGGTCTTGCCGTCGAAGGGCATGTAGTCGGGCCGGAAGGGCTTGGTGCCGACGGCGAGCAGAATGCTGGCGCCGGTCACCGTCATGGTTTCGCCGTCGTCCTTGATGACCTGCAATGTCGTGGAATCGATAAAGCTCGCCTTGCCGCGAATATGCTGCACGCGGTTGCGCGCAAACTGGTGTTCGAGCACTTCCACTTCGTGGTCGAGCGTGATCAGCAGCCGGCGGCGCAGGTCTTCGGCGCTGATTTCCTGCTTGACGCGGTAGCTGCGGCCATAAAAGCCGCGCTCACGCCAGCCGGAAAGATTGAGTGCAGTTTCACGCAGCGTCTTGGAAGGGATCGTGCCGGTATGGACGGACACGCCGCCGACACGCTTTCCCTGCTCGATGACCAGCACTTTCTTGCCGAGTTTTGCAGCCTGGATCGCGCCACGGCGCCCTGCCGGACCGCTGCCTACTACCACGAGATCGTACTGGAACATCATTTAGCCCCGAACTGGAATTGGAATCATATTGCGACGCGAAATGTCGCGCGTTCATCGGTAGCCGGTCAATGTTACAGTTTGTAATTCGGCGCAGTTTAGGAGTTCAAAAAGCCGAACATCGGCTCAAGTCGCTCGAATGTGCGGTCCATCGCATAGGCGCCGATGAAGAAAAGCGACAAATGGCCATACGTCAACGAGATCTGCGATTCAGCTGCCATCTCGCCTTCCTTGGCAACGCCGGCTACGTAGATGGCTGAAGCCAGCCCCGTACGGTCGGCGCCGGCCTTGCAGTGAATGAGCATGGGTTTCGGTGCGGCGGCCATGATCGCCATCAGCTGGCGCCCTTCCTCGATGGAGAGTTCCTTCGTCGCAGACATGCGGAAATCGATATGCTGGACATTGAGGCCCTTCGCTGCGGCGACTTCTTTGTCATACCAGGCCTCGCCACTGCTGTCGCCGCGCAGGTTCAGTACGGATTTGATGCCATACTCCTTGACGAGTTCGCCGAGCTTTGCAGGGGAGGGCTGAGCGGAGCGGTAGACCTGGCCATCGACCACCGCATGCACATTGGTCGAAAGCTGCAGGTAACCGAGATAGAGAACGGTAACGACGAGCAGCAGAAGTGTCAGCCTTATCAGCGATTGAAGGCTCGGCGGCGCGTACAAGCGACCAAGAGAAATGCCCATATTTCCCGTCCTGTTGTCAGTCGCTCAGCTTGAAGAATGCCAAGATGGCTTTTTCATGCCTTAGCCGTGTTCTTATATCAAACGCAGGCCTTTGAGGCTTGCCTGTCCGTCTTTACCGATGATGATGTGATCGTGGATGGCGATACCGAGCGGTTTTGCCGCATCGATGATCATCTTCGTCATGTCGATATCGGCGCGCGATGGGGTGGGGTCGCCCGACGGATGGTTGTGCACCAGAATCAGCGCCGTTGCCGAAAGCTCAAGCGCCCGCCTCACCACCTCACGCGGATAGACAGGTGTGTGGTCCACGGTTCCGCGCCCCTGCACCTCGTCGGCGATCAGCGTATTGCGTTTGTCGAGGAACAGAATGCGGAACTGCTCGCGCGTTTCATGCGCCATTGCCGCATGGCAATACTGGATGACCGACGACCACGAAGAAAGCACCTGCTTATCCCTCAGCTCGCTCTTCAGCGTGCGATGGCCAATGGTGGATATCAGCTTCAGATCGAGCGCCACTGCCTCTCCGACGCCTTTGACCTCCTGCAGCAGTGCTGCAGGTGCGCCGAAGACGCCGGCAAGCGAGCCGAAGCGGTCGATCAATGCCTTGGCGATCGGCTTCGTATCGCGGCGCGGGATCAGCCGAAAAAGCAGGAGTTCGAGGATTTCATAATCGGCAAGCGCCGTATCGCCATGTTCGCGGAAGCGGTTGCGCAGCCTCTCGCGATGGCCGTGATAATGCTCTTCCTTGACGGGCAGGGCGGTTTTTTTGGCGGGAGCTGCAGCCTTTGACGGCTGTCCGAAAAACGCCCGTTCGTCTGCCACGAGATCGTCGTCCGTGTCGAAAGGCAGTTCGTCATCGCCAGCCTGCGGAACGGGCCCTTTCGCCATCGACAATGTCACCCGTTGAGCGGTGGCAGGCCCGGCCGGTCGAGGCCGGCGGGCGAAAGCGTGAAGATTTCGCAGCCGTTTGCGGTCACGCCGATCGTATGTTCGTACTGTGCTGATAGCGACCGGTCGCGCGTCACGGCGGTCCAGCCGTCAGCTAGTACCTTCACGTGCGGGCGTCCGAGATTGATCATCGGCTCGATGGTGAAGATCATACCTTCGCGCAGTTCCGGCCCTTCATTGGCGCGGCCGTAATGCAGGATGTTCGGCGAATCGTGGAAAAGGCGGCCGACACCATGGCCGCAGAAATCGCGCACCACGGAGCAGCGCTCGGCTTCGGCGTAGGTCTGGATCGCTTCGCCGATCGCGCCGGTGCGGGCGCCGGGATGCACGGCGGCGATACCACGCATCAGCGACTCATAGGTCACTTCGAGCAGCCGTTCGGCAGCGCGCTTGACCTGGCCGACCGGATACATCCGGCTCGAATCCCCATGCCAGCCATCAACGACGAAGGTCACGTCGATGTTGACGATATCGCCCTCGCGAAGCGGCTTGTCGTCGGGAATGCCGTGACAGACCACATGGTTGATCGAGGTGCAGGTGGACTTCGTATAGCCGCGATAGTTCAGCGTTGCCGGATAGGCACCGTGATCCATGCCGAATTCGAAAACGAAGCGATCGATTTCATTGGTTGCGAGACCTGGCTTGACGATGTCGGCAAGCGCATCGAGGCAGCGTGCGGTCAGCTGGCACGCGTTGCGCATTCCCTCGAATGCTTCAGGGCCATAAAGCCTGATGGCGCCCGTATTTTTCGGCGGCGCGGAGGAGGCTTCGATATAATTCACCATTGCAAGGCCTTAGCAGAAATTGTCGTCTCTGTTCATAATGCAGCTATGCCGGGTTCGTCCATCGCGATCAACCGCATGGCCAAGATTTCTCGGGGCGTTGCATCGGGTGAAAAATGYCGCCGGGCCGCCCGCCAGCGTTAGCAGAGCTGAAGACCATCAATATCCACAGTCTTCTCAATAAGATAGGATTGTAGGTGGAAAATTCCACTGTTACTCACCGATTGGTGACAGACCGGGGTTGACCGAATGCTGAATGAAACTGCCGTGGCCGTGCTCGAACAGACGAGTGCCGCTGAGCCTGAAAAGCGTATCCGCGATAGAAGCGCCACCGAGCGCGCCATCCTGAAGGCGGCCAAGAACCTGCTGGCCGAAGAAGGCTTCCAGAATTTCGGCATCAATGCCGTCGCCCGCCGCTCCGGCTGCGACAAGCAACTTATCTACCGTTATTATGGCGGTCTCGATGGTCTCGTCGAGGCGATCGGCGCCGATCTCGGCAACTGGGTCAAGGACCGCATCCCCGAAGATACCGGCGGCATGTTCCTCTTGACTTATGGCGACCTCATGGAGCGGCTGGCGCTGCTTTTCCTGGAAGCGCTGCGCGACGATCCGCTGATGCGCCGCATCGTCGCCTGGGAAGTGTCCGAAAATACCGAGCAGGTGAGGCGGCTTTCCGAAGCGCGCTCCAAGGCGCTCGGCCAGTGGCTCGATCGCATGCGCGGCTCGCTGGCGCCTCCGAAGGGCATCGACACCGCAGCCGTCAATGCGCTGATCTTTGCGTCGATCCAGCATCTGGTGCTTTCTGCTGCCGCAGGCGGTCAGTGCGCGGGCCTGGTGCTGAAGAACGCCAAGGACTGGGAGAAGGCGGCAACAGCGCTGAAGCGGCTGGTGCGCGGCGTTTACGGCTGAGTAATCCACAGGCTCCGTCCGCCCGTTAACCTTAACAATTGGTTTACGTTGCCTGGTGCCGGTTAACTCGCCAGTGTGGTCTACAGTAGAAATGTAACGAGTGTGGACCCGAGTTCAGTCATGGGAACCAGAATCGCCAGAACCGCGTTGCTTCTCGCGGCGATGATGTTTTTCGCTGTGCTGGCGCTGGATATCGCCGTGCCAACGCTCGTACTCTGCATCATGGCATCGTCGGTCCGGCTCGTTTCCTTTGAAATGCCGGTCCTGCACAAGCACGAAGGAGAGGCCGCATGAAGTGGTTTCTGATCTTCTGGGCCGGTCCGATCGTCTTCCTGGCGGGCTGGTACTGGCTTTCTTATTACGATCTGAACTTCGGCATCTTCATGCTGACGCGGCAGGTCCATGACCTGACTTTCCAGCTCTACGGCAAGGTGCTCGGCCTTCCGCCGCAGGAAATCCCACCGCTCGTCGCCCGCGCGATTGCGGTCGACAGCCTCGTCGTCTTCGCCATCATGGGCTTCCGCAAGCGCCGTCAGATCGCCGCCTGGTGGAAGGCGCGTCACGCCTCGGGATCGTCGACAGATCTCGCCAGCAAGGAAAGCCTGTCGAGCGCTCCCTGAAGGATGAAGCTCGCCGCTGCGGAATCGATCCGTTCGGCGCGTTTTGCCCGCGAAACATCCATTTCCAGCAAGGCCCGTTCGGCGGCCACGGTCGACAGCCGCTCGTCCCAATAGACAAAGGGAAGAGCGGTTTTCTGCTCCATGTTACGCACGAAGGCCCGCGTCGCCTGCACGCGCGGCCCTGCCGATCCATCCATGTTCATGGGCAGGCCGATGACGAAGGCTGCGACTTTTTCTTTCGTGGCAAAGGCCAGCAGGGTCTCGGCATCGATGGTGAATTTCTCGCGCTTGATGACTGGGCGCGGCGTGGCGAAGCGGCGACCGAGATCGGACATGGAAAGCCCGATCGTCTTGGTGCCGAGATCGAGGCCGGCGATTGCCTGTCCAGGCCCGATCGTTTCGGCCAGTTCCTCGATCGTCAGCACCGTCATTGCTCTGTCATCCCGTCAAGAGAAATTGAAGTTCCCACCGCTTTTCTTTGCGGCCATATCGGCTATGTCCTTAGAGCAATTCGAGGAAAAGTGCGAAACGGTTTTCCGCCGCTAAGGGCGTCGCACTGCTCTGGTCCCGAAATCGTCTTTCGCACCACATAATCAAGGAGACTTTTCATGAAGATCACCTGGCTCGGCCATTCTGCTTTCCGTATCGAAACGAAAGCCGCCAAAATCCTGATCGATCCCTTCCTGACCTATAATTCGTCCTTCGTCGGCCAGGATATCAAGAACGTGACCAACGGTATCACCCATATCCTGCTGACGCACGGCCATGGCGACCATGTCGGTGATACCGTCCAGATTGCCAAGGATACCGGCGCCATCGTTCTCGCCAATGCCGACCTTGCTTCCTGGCTCGGGACCAAGGGCGTCGACAAGCTCGAAATGGGCAATACCGGCGGCACGGTCCCGCTCGGCAGCTTCACCGCCACCTTCACCAATGCGCTGCATTCCTCCGCGCAGACCACCGAAGACGGCGTTTCGCATTCGCTCGGCAGCGCGAACGGTCTCGTACTGCATTTCGAGGATGAACCGAGCCTCTTCCACATGGGCGACACGGATATCTTCTCTGACATGGCGCTGATCAACGAGTTGCACCAGCCGGACATCGGCATCGTTCCGATCGGCGACCGCTTCACCATGGGTGGCGCGGTGGCAGCTCTCGCTTGCCAGCGTTACTTCAACTTCAAGACGGCGATCCCCTGCCACTACGGCACCTTCCCGATCATCGACCAGACGCCGGAAAAATTCATTGCCGGCATGGAAGCCTCGAAGACGCAAGTGAAGGCGCCTAAGCCCGGCGAAAGCCTGTCGCTCTGAAGCCCAAGCTCTCAAATACCCAAGGATTTGAGGGCTGGAATTATGCGTTGCCGAAAAGGCAAACCCGTTGCACAGGACGGACATGGTCTTTATAGCGGTAGGAAAATTCCTATCCGGAGAATGCCATGTCCGTCGATCTCGCCACCGTTAAGCGCGTTGCGCGCCTTGCTCGTATTGCCGTCTCGGAAGAAGAGGCAAATCGCATGGTCGGTGAGTTGAACGGCATCCTCGGCTTCGTCGAGCAGCTTTCCGAAGTTGATGTCGAGGGTGTCGAGGCCATGACCTCGGTAACGCCGATGGACATGAAGAAGCGCACCGATGTCGTCAATGACGGCAACAAGGCCGCCGATGTCGTTGCCAATGCGCCGATAACCGACCACAATTTCTTCCTGGTGCCGAAAGTCGTCGAATAAGGTTTTGACCGCCTCTTTCCGACCCTGTTGCCATTTCCAGATCTGAAGCGAAAAAACGATGAGCGAACTCACCAGCCTGACCATTGCCGAAGCCCGCCAGAAGCTGCGCGGCAAGGAAATCACCGCAACCGAACTGACCGAGGCCTATATCTCGGCTATCGACGCGGCCAATGGTCACCTTAACGCCTATATCAAGGTCACGCCGGATCTTGCACGCGTCATGGCAAAGAATTCCGACGAGCGCATCGCCGCCGGAAAGGCGGGCGATCTCGAAGGCATTCCGCTCGGTATCAAGGACCTCTTCGCAACCGTGGGCGTGCACACCCAGGCCTGCAGCCATATCCTCGATGGTTTCGAACCACGTTATGAATCCACCGTAACCCAGAACCTATGGGATGACGGCGCCGTCATGCTCGGTAAGCTCAACATGGACGAGTTCGCGATGGGCTCCTCCAACGAAACCTCGCACTATGGCGCGGTCATCAACCCCTGGCGCGCGGCAGGCTCCAACCAGCAGCTCGTACCGGGCGGTTCTTCCGGTGGTTCGGCCTCAGCCGTTGCCGCCCATCTCTGTGCCGGAGCGACTGCAACCGATACCGGCGGCTCGATCCGCCAGCCGGCCGCCTTTACCGGTACCGTTGGTATCAAGCCGACCTATGGTCGTTGCTCGCGCTGGGGCACAGTTGCTTTCGCCTCCTCTCTCGATCAGGCCGGCCCGATCGCCCGGGACGTTCGCGATGCCGCTATCCTGCTGAAATCGATGGCAAGCGTCGATGCCAAGGACACGACCTCGGTCGACCTGCCGGTACCGGATTACGAAGCCGCCATCGGCCAGTCGCTGAAGGGCATGAAGATCGGCATCCCGAACGAATACCGTGTCGACGGCATGCCCGACGAGATCGAAGCCATCTGGCAACAGGGCATTGCCTGGCTGAAGGATGCTGGTGCCGAGATCGTCAACATTTCTCTGCCGCACACCAAATATGCTCTGCCGGCCTATTACATCGTAGCCCCCGCCGAAGCCTCTTCGAACCTCGCCCGCTATGACGGCGTGCGCTACGGCTTGCGCGTCGACGGCAAGGATATCCTTGAGATGTACGAGAAGACGCGCGCCGCCGGATTCGGCCAGGAAGTCAAGCGCCGCATCATGATCGGTACCTATGTGCTCTCGGCCGGCTATTACGACGCCTATTACCTGCGCGCCCAGAAGGTTCGCACGCTGATCAAACGCGATTTCGAACTCGCCTTCGATGCCGGCGTTGATGCCATCCTGACGCCGGCTACTCCGTCCTCCGCCTTCGGTGTCGCCGACGAGAACCTCGCTGCCGATCCGGTAAAGATGTACCTCAACGATATCTTCACGGTGACGGTCAACATGGCCGGCCTGCCGGGCATCGCCGTTCCCGCCGGTCTGGACCATAAGGGCMTGCCGCTCGGACTGCAGCTCATCGGCAAGGCCTTTGACGAGGAAACCCTTTTCAAAACCGCCCATGTCATCGAACAGGCCGCCGGCAAGTTCACGCCGGCCAAGTGGTGGTAACCGGCTTACCGATCCAAAAGATTACAGACGCCGGCCACAAAATGGTCGGCGTCGTTGATTCTGCCGGTCCGTTTGTAGACGCAATTGGCCCAGCGCTAGTACAGCCGCCGCACGCTTGGCAGCCTTGACGCTTGATCAGATTCTTGAGCGTAAGGTGACGATCAATACTGAGGCAGCCGAGAAGGTCCGCGAGGACATGGCGACGATCGGTATTGAGGTCTCCGGTATCGAACTCAAGGATGTGACCTGCCGGGCGAAATGCGCGAGATCCTCAACCAGGTCGTTGCGGCTGAGAAGCAGGCCGAAGCGAACGTCATTCGCCGCCGTGAGGAAACGAATGCCACGCGTTCGCTCCTCAACACGGCAAAGGTCATGGCCGAAAATCCGGTCATGCTGCGTCTGAAGGAGCTGGAGGCTCTTGAAACCATCGCCGGCAAGGTTGGTCACCTGACCATCCACAACGGTACGGGCGGGTTGATGAACGACATCATCAATCTGCGCGATTGAAGAAAGGCAGGCGCCGTCTCGGATTTCGAGCCGGCGCCTGTTATAGAGGGAGAACTTTGCGGGAGAGGGTCTCATGCCGAAACAGGATCTTGCGCGGTTGATCGAGGCATTTGATCGCCTCTCTGCCAGCGGCTTTAAAATGGGCGCGGAGTGGGAGGTGGTTCACGAAATCTGCCAGAACCATGAAGGCGAGCAGCCCTTCGATTGGGGCCATGCCCTTTGCCACCATGTCGAAGGCGATGACTGGAACGCCGGCTATTGGTATCGACGCGCCGGCAAGACGGTCGGCACAGGCACGATCGCCGAGGAGTGGACGGCAATGCGTACCGAGCTTTCCGAGAAGCTTTGAAACTCTCCTGGCCGCACGGCAACATCGCCGCGCGGCCAGGCTCTTGTCATACCTATTTGTTATCGAGTTGCGCTCTGACGAGCTTCAGCCCTCTCTCGGTAATCCGATATGGCTGACCGGCGGAAGACTTGATCGCCTTCAGCCGTTTCAGCTTGCGGAAAAGCTCCAGACCGAAGCCGGGATAGACCCAGCCGTCGCGGGTGAAGCAGCTCACCATCTCGATTTTTCTGTTGTCGCGGGTAATTTCGATACGGCCGCCCTGGGCCATAAGGTGCAGGATGCGCTGTTCTGCGCGTGAGATGTCCATTGCTGTTGATCCGGAAACGCGCCTTCATGAAGGCGCACGAAAACGATCTGGCGTTCGGAATTATCCGATACGCCGCGGCTTCGTTTTTCGGGCCCATGCGCGCGAGGCTGTGCTTGCGGGCAGGGGCCTTTACCGGGTCTCAGACAGGTTAGACATAAACACCTCTAGGCAATTCCAGCAAAAGTGTTCAGCTGTTTTGCGTCCGGAATTGCGTGAAACAAAGAGATAGAGTGTTTTCGTATTTCGCAGAAAACGGAAATACTCTATCGGGCTTTTTATCAGTAACCACAATCCGGTCAAGCAGGCGCAGCGGAACAAAAGCTGCCGATAACATGCTTTCGCTTCTTCATCTCATTGTAGGGACTGGAAAATTGCCCGACTCAATGGTCTACTCCCTGTTGTAGAGCGGAGGTGCCATTGATCCACATTCGCAATGCCCGCGAAGGCGAAACGGAGCTCTTGAGCGAGATTGGCTTGCGAGCCTGGCAGAGAGCGATGGCATTGATCGGCGAATCGGACGCCATGACGGATGGAGCCCGCACTGCCTTCAGGACTTTTGTAGATAATAACTGGCTGACCATCACGGTCGTCGAGCAGAACGGACAGGTTGCCGGTTGGGCGGCGCGCGAGGGGCTGGACGAGACGATTTCCGACTTCTGGATCGCCCCGACCTTCAATCGCCGGGGGCTCGGCACTGCGCTGCTGGAGCATATTGAGGCCGATATTTTCGAGCGGGGCTTCGAGGAGGCAGCAATGCAGACCCATTCGGGAAATTCCGAGGCGATCGCCTTCTTCCAGAAGCATGGCTACGCGATCCGCTGGCTGTCGGTAGCCTATAATCCGAAGCTTGACCGCGATGTGCCATCGGTCGGTCTCAGCAAGCATCTCGGTCCGCAAGAGCCGGAAGGTTACGGTCCCGGTTTCTAGACCTCTTCCCGGGGCACTGAAAGCCTTGCACCGGCAGGCCATTTCCTTTACCTCACCAGTTGAAAAGAACAGCCTTCGAAGAGCATCTCATGACCATTGTCGACGTTCGCACGCCTGATCAGAAACGTTATATCCCCGGCGCCACCGGTGATTGGGAAGTCATCATCGGCCTGGAAGTCCATGCCCAGGTGCTCTCCAATTCCAAGCTTTTCTCCGGCGCTTCGACGGAGTTCGGCAAGCCGCAAAATTCGAACGTCTCACTCGTCGATGCGGCCATGCCCGGCATGTTGCCCGTCATCAACGAGGAATGCGTCAAGCAGGCTGTGCGCACCGGCCTCGGCCTGAAGGCGCAGATCAACAATCGTTCGGTCTTCGACCGCAAGAATTATTTCTATCCCGACCTGCCGCAGGGCTATCAGATCTCGCAGTACAAGGATCCAATCGTCGGCGAAGGCAAGATCGTCATCTCCCTCGGCCCTGACCGTCAGGGCCAGTTCGAGGATATCGAAATCGGCATCGAGCGCCTGCACCTGGAGCAGGATGCCGGCAAGTCGATGCACGACCAGCATCCGACCATGTCCTATGTGGACCTGAACCGCTCCGGCGTAGCGCTGATGGAAATAGTCTCCAAGCCGGATATGCGCACCTCGGATGAGGCCAAGGCCTACATGACGAAGCTGCGCTCGATCGTGCGCTACCTCGGCACCTGCGACGGCAACATGGACGAAGGCTCAATGCGTGCCGACGTCAACGTCTCCGTGCGCCGTCCGGGCGAGCCCTTCGGGACGCGCTGCGAAATCAAGAACGTCAACTCCATCCGCTTCATCGGCCAGGCAATCGAATTCGAAGCCCGCCGGCAGATTGGCATTATCGAGGATGGGGGCACGATCGATCAGGAAACCCGCTTGTTCGACGCGAACAAGGGCGAGACGCGGTCCATGCGCACCAAGGAAGATGCGCATGACTATCGCTACTTCCCCGATCCGGACCTGCTGCCGCTAGAATTCGACGACGCCTTCGTCAGCGATCTCGCACAGCATCTGCCGGAACTGCCCGACGACAAGAAGGAGCGCTTCGTCCGCGAGCTCGGCCTCTCGATCTACGACGCCTCCGTGCTCGTCTCGGAAAAGGCGATTGCCGATTACTTCGAAGCCGTTGCGGAAGGCCGCGACGGCAAGGCGGCGGCCAACTGGGTTATCAACGATCTGCTCGGCGCACTGAACCGCACCGGCAAGGATATCGAGGAAACGCCGGTTTCTCCGGCCCAGCTCGGTGCCATCATCGACCTCATCAAGGCTGAGACCATCTCCGGCAAGATCGCCAAGGATGTTTTCGAGATCGTGCTCAACGAAGGCGGCGACCCGGCCGAAATCGTCGAGACGCGCGGCCTGAAGCAGGTGACGGATACCGGCGCGATCGAAAAGGCCGTCGATGAGATCATCGCTGCCAATCCGGACCAGGTTGCCAAGGTTCAGGCCAAGCCGACGCTTGCCGGCTGGTTCGTCGGTCAGGTGATGAAGGCGACGGGTGGCAAGGCCAACCCGCAGGCCGTGCAAGCGCTCGTCAAGGCCAAGCTCGGCATCGAGGAATAAGCCAACGGCATCAGCCGAATGGTGTGAAGCGGTTTTCGGAAGGCCGATGCCGCCGGGAGAAAGTCTTGGTTTATTTCGTCCGAACAGCCAGCGAGCGCGATCTCGACAAGGTTCGCGCCCTCCTGGTCGAGAGCTTTCATGCTGCCTATGATGCCGGCCACGGCATTGCGAAGGTCAACGAACTGATCGCCAATCTCTTTTCGCCGACTGCGCTGAAGGCGCGGCTCACGAAGAAGAACGCCGAATTCCTCGTTGCCGATGACGGCCGCGACATCGGTGGCATGGGCTATGCGGCAATGTCGGACGAGATGACGAAGACGGTCATGCTGCACCTCCTCTACATCCGGCCGGATCAACAGCGACAGGGCATCGGGCGCGATATCTTCGCCGAGCTGGAAACCTGCTTTCCGGATGCGGAGATCATGCGGCTGGAAGTCGAGGTGCAAAACCACGAAGCCATTCATTTCTACACGCGGCTCGGTTTCGTCGAGTCCGGCCGCAAGGAGAACAGTGGTCCCGGCCAGTCCGGCATTCCGACACTGGTCTTCGAAAAGGCGCTCGAGCCGCATTGAATGGCATCGGGCGACATTATCATCCGCGAGGCACGTGAGGCCGATCTGCCGGCATTGATCGCCATGTTCGCCGCCGATCCGCTGGGCGGCCATGGCGACACGACCGATGTTGAGGTCTATCCGGATTATGCCGGCGCCTTCGCGACGATCGCGGCGTCTTCCAATCAAACGCTTTATGTCGCCGAACTGGCAGGCGACGTCGCCGGCACCTTCCAGACGATGATCACCACATCGCTGAACGGACGCGGCGCATCCGCCATGATCATCGAGGCGGTGCAGACGCGCGCCGATCTGCGCGGGCAGGGCATCGGCGCTCGAATGATCGAATTTGCCATTGCCGAGGCGAAAAGTCGCGGTGTCCGGCTCGTGCAGTTGACATCGAATGCGGCGCGCAAGGATGCCCACCGCTTCTATGAAAGGCTGGGCTTCAAGCCGTCGCATCTCGGTTTCAAGATGGCCCTGAAATGACCGCAGTTTCGGTGGGAATCACTGGACAATTCGGCTTGGCGGCGGCATAAGCGAAAAGCCTATCTGCTTTCGTCCGCGTCCTGCGGCCACGAGGAAAAGACATGATCAAGTTCCTGCTGCACACCTTCACTTGGTGGAACAACTACACCTTCGGCACGCTGTTCGCCCTTCGTGGCTTCAAGCGCGTTGGTGAAGATGAGTTGGGCAATGTCTATTATGAAGGCGGTCTTTCTTCTTACGGCCTGCCGAAGCGCTGGGTGATCTACAAGGGTTACGCCGAAGCTTCCGCCATTCCTCCGGGCTGGCATGGCTGGATGCATCACCGCACCAATGTTGCGCCGTCGCAGGAAAATTACGTTGCCAAGGAATGGCAGAAACCGCACCGCGCCAACCCGACCGGCTCGCCCCAGGCCTACCGCCCGCCGGGCTCGCTCTCGGTTGCCGGCGAACGTCCGCGCGTAACCGGCGACTATGACGCCTGGACGCCGGGCAACTGAGCATCGGCATCCGATAGCGGGTTCTGACCCGCGCTTTGGCCACAATTGACCTTTACCCGCAGGTTGGCCGCAATCGCTGCGGCCATGAACCTGATATGTGCTGGAGACGGGTAGATATGAAGCTTTCCCTGCGAAACACGGTCCTGCCGGCTGCGGGAGCTGTATCGCTGGCGCTTTCCGCCGGGCTTCTTTCCACTCCAGTACAGGCTGCCCGCATCGATAATCCGGTCGCCGTCTTCTCCGGCCTCGACAAGATCACCGGCCGCATCACCACTTTCGATGTCTATGTCAACGAGACAGTTCAGTTCGGCGCCCTGCAGGTCACGCCGAAGGCCTGTTATTCACGCGACCAGTCGGAAGCCCAGAAGATCGACGGTTTCGTCGAAGTCGATGAGATCACGCTGGACCGCAAGATCCGCCGCATCTTCACCGGCTGGATGTTTGCCGACAGCCCCGGCCTCAACGCCGTTGAGCATCCGATCTATGACGTCTGGCTGAAGGACTGCAAACAGAACTCGGATGTCCCGGCACCGGATAGCGCCGGCGCGAAGTAAGAGCGGCCRCCTTATCGGCAGGTCTTTCAGCCGAAAATCGACCATGGCGACGAGATAACCGCCGCGCAGGTGCGTGTCGCACAAAACCCGTTCGATGCGACACGCCCGCAGACGGTACTATGCGTTGGGCGTTTTCTTGCCGGTGAAGAGCCTCTTCACAAAGCTCAGCGCCCCGCCAAACACCACAAATACCAGGATCCAGGCCTTCTTGAGAAAAACGGCGGCCATGGCCAGCAAGCCGACCTTCGCGGCCACCTTGGCGCCGGCACCGGCAGCGATCATCCCCGCCATGCCGTAGGCAGCGATCTTGTCGCCATCCACATAATCGCCGTAGGTCATCCCCTTGTCGAACTGCACGAGGTTGGTGACGGTCGGGATGGCGGTCTCGATTTCTTTCAGCTCCGCAAGGCCGGCGATGAAATCGAACTCCAGAACACCTTCGCGCCCGAGCACGCGCACGGAATAGTTCAGGGTGTGGTCCGCCTTCATGTCATCGCCGAACAGCAGATCGCGCGCCCAGTGCAGCGCATGTGCAGACTTGTCATAGTGCGGCGCGGAAGCCCAGCCGATCAGCGTGATCCTCGGAAAGCCCTGCTTCTGGCGCTCGGCATTGTTCTCGCTGATGGAATCCTTGATATTCTGCAGCAGTTCGTCAAAGTCGGTCGTTGCCGCGTCCGCATCCGAGACATATCCATCCGCCTTGTACTCGACGATCGAACCCCAGGATCCGACATCCGTCGGCGCATATTTGGCCGGGAATATCATTCCAAGCGTCCCCTCGGCTGCTGTAACAGGGTTTCCCCAGATATCGACAAGCACCKTCTTCGTATCGGCAGGGTTGAGATAATAAAAACCGGTCGGCACGTTCAAAGTCGCCTTCGCGGCAGGCAGCTTGATCGCCCCTTGCTGGAAGTCGAGCTTTTCCAGCAATGGCTTTTCTTGATCGGAAAAGTCCGTTCTGTTTGGAAACATCTCCTGGTAGGGGCGGGCGTCGGCCGTTCCGGCAGCCAGGATAAAAAGGACCGCAACCGCAAAATATCGCTTCAAAACTCTATCCTCCATTGCATTCCAACCTTAATTGCAGTGGCTGGAAAATCAACGCTAGGATGAGGATTTCAACCTTAAAACTTAAGGTGTGGTGACTCCATCGCCGCGGCAAGCAGCAGTGCATAGTCCGCCTTCGGCACGTCGATCGCCCCGAATGTCTTCAGATGTTCCGTCGTGAATTGCGTATCGAGCAGAGTGAAGTGCTTCTGCTTCAAGCGTTCCACCAGATGCACGAGACAGATCTTCGAAGCGTCGGTCCGCCGCGAAAACATGCTTTCCCCGAAGAAGGCAGAGCCGAGCGAGACGCCGTAGAGTCCGCCGATGAGTTCATTGCCGTCCCAGGCTTCGACGGAATGGGCGTGACCCATGCGGTGCAGGGCGGAATAGAGCGTCCTGATGGTCTCGTTGATCCAGGTGCTCGGGCGATCGGATGTCTCGCTCGCGCAGGCGGTAATGACAGCATCGAAGTCACCGTTGAAGCGGATGTCGAAGGGCTTCTGCCGGATCGTCTTTCGAAGACTCTTGGAAATATGGAAGTGATCGTCGAGCGGCAGCACGCCGCGGACATCCGGTTCGACCCAGAAGATTTCCGGATCGTCGGCGGATTCGGCCATGGGAAAGAGGCCGATCGAATAGGCGCGCAGGAGGATTTCCGGGGTAATACCTGGTGACTTCCTGCGCGCTCCTGCCATTCCTGTCCTATGCTGCCGGCTTGCTGTTGGCGAGATACTTTTCCAGCCAGTGAATATCATAGTCGCCGTTGGCGATATCCTGGTTGGAAACGAGATCCTGAAACAGTGGCAGCGTCGTCTTGATTCCGTCAACGACAAATTCATCGAGGGCGCGGCGCAGACGCATCATGCATTCGACGCGCGTGCGGCCGTGGACGATCAGCTTGCCGATGAGGCTGTCGTAGTAAGGCGGGATCTTGTAGCCCTGATAGGCGCCGGAATCGATGCGAACACCAAGACCGCCAGGTGCGTGGAAATGCGTGATCGTACCGGGCGAGGGCACGAAGGTGCGCGCGTCCTCGGCATTGATGCGGCATTCGATGGCATGGCCCTGGAAGTGCACTTCGTCCTGCGTGACGGAGAGACCGCCGCCCGAGGCGACACGGATCTGCTCATGCACGAGGTCGATGCCGGTGATGGCTTCCGTGACCGGGTGTTCCACCTGCAGGCGGGTGTTCATTTCGATGAAATAGAACTCGCCGTTTTCGTAGAGGAACTCGATCGTGCCGGCGCCGCGATATTTCAGCTTCTTCATGGCGTCGGCGCAGGTCTGGCCGATCTTCATGCGCTGCTCGACATTGAGGGCGGGAGAATTGGCTTCTTCCCAGACCTTCTGGTGACGGCGCTGCAGCGAGCAGTCGCGTTCGCCAAGATGGACCGCATTGCCTTCGCCGTCGCCGAACACCTGGATTTCGATGTGGCGCGGCTTTTCGAGATACTTTTCCATATAGACGGCATCGTTACCGAAGGCTGCGGCCGCTTCGGTGCGGGCCGTCGACCATGCCTCGATCAGGTCGGCTTCGGTCTTGGCGACCTTCATGCCGCGTCCGCCGCCGCCGGCCGTTGCCTTGATCAGCACCGGATAGCCGATTTCGGCCGCCGTTTTCAGTGCGTCTTCTTCTGTCTTTACCTCACCGTCGGAGCCGGGGACAACAGGAATGCCGAGTTCCTGAGCGGTCGTCTTGGCGGTGATCTTGTCGCCCATGAGACGGATATGCTCCGCCGTCGGGCCGATGAAGGTGATGCCGTGTGCTTCGAGGATATCGGCGAACTTGGCATTTTCCGACAGGAAGCCGTAACCCGGATGCACGGCGTCGGCGCCGGTGATTTCACAGGCTGCGACGATCTGGTGGATGTTGAGGTAGCTTTCGCGCGACGGCGGAGGGCCGATGCAGACGCTCTCGTCGGCAAGGCGCACATGCATGGCGTYGGCATCAGCCGTCGAATGCACGGCCACACTTGCGATGCCGAGCTCCTTGCAGGCGCGCAGCACGCGAAGGGCGATCTCGCCTCGATTGGCTATGAGGATCTTCGAAATCATTGGCAAAGCCTTATTCGACGACGACGAGCAGCTGGCCGTATTCGACGGGCGAGCCGTCTTCGACGAGGATTTCCGTGACCTTGCCGGACTTGGGCGAGGGGATCTGGTTCATCGTCTTCATCGCTTCGATGATGAGGAGCGTCTGGCCTTCCTTGACGGTGGCGCCCACTTCGATGAACGCGCGCGCGCCCGGTGCGGGAGCCATGTAGACCGTGCCGACCATCGGCGCATTGACGGTGTTGGCCGGGTTACGGCCAGCCGGAGCTGCGACCGCAGCAGCCACCGGGGCTGCCGCAACCGGCGCCGCATAGGCAGGGCCTGCGATCGGTGCCTGGATATACTGGGGCGTGCCTGCGCGCGAAACGCGGATACGCAGATCCTCCTGTTCGACTTCGATCTCGGTCAGATCGGTGTCCTTCAGGATGTTGGCGAGATCGCGGATCAGTGCCTGATCGATAGCGGATTTCTTTTCAGCCATGAGTGTTGCCCTGTCTTCTTCTTATGCTGTGATGTTCTTCAGCGCGTGGAGCGCCAGGATGTAGCTGTGAGGCCCAAAGCCGCAGATCACGCCCTTGCATGCCGGGGCGATCATCGACTTGTGGCGGAATTCTTCCCGTGCATGCACATTGGATATGTGGAGCTCGATGACGGGAATGGAAATAGCGCGGATCGCATCATGCAGCGCGACCGACGTGTGCGTATAGGCGCCTGCATTGATGGCAACCCCGACGGCCTTTTCATCCGCTTCGTGGAACCAGTCCACCAGCGTGCCTTCGTGGTTGCTCTGCCGGAAATCGATGTCGAAACCGAGTTCGCGGCCTGCAGCCTTGCAGTCCGCCTCGATGTCCTTGAGCGTCTTGCCGCCATAGATGCCAGGTTCTCGCTTGCCCAGCATATTGAGGTTGGGCCCGTTCAGGACAAAAATCGTTTGCGTCATCGAATGTTCCGTTTGGCGCACCGGCTGTTGATCCTCTCCGGATCAGACGACCGTTACGCGGTTCACTGTATTCATCGCGTCCTGTGACAGCCTCTCGGCGGCAAAGGCACGGGAATGCGCGAGCGCCACCTATAGACTCCACGCGGGCTTATTGAAAGCCCTTACAGAATCGGCAGGGGACGCCGCGCCATGTTTGTCCACATGGCTGAAGCGCTTCGATTTAGGCGATTTGATGGGCGCGGGTTCAGCAGCTCGTCTTGCCGCAGGCCCGCATGTTCTTCACCTTGGCTTCGAGATCGTCGATGCCGACGGCGCCGGGCACCATTTCGTTGCCGATCACATAGGATGGTGTACCGCTGATACCGAGATTGGCGGCGAGCTGGTAGGTCGCCTGCATGATGTCATCGTTCGGGTTCTTTTTCATCTCCGCGCGGATCTTGTCTTCGCTGACGCCAAGAGAAGAGGCAACCTGGATCGCGGTGTCCTCCGAGGCGCGGCCATCGCTACCGAGCAGAGCCACGTGGAAATCGCTATACTTTTCCGGCGCGAGTCGGCGGAAGGCATCAGCAACGCGATGTGCCGCGACCGAATCCGGTCCGAGGATCGGGAATTCCTTCAGTACGAAGCGGACGTTTTTATCCTTCTTCAGGAGCGCCTGCATGTCGGGCAGGGCATGGCGGCAGTAGGTGCAATTGTAATCGAAGAATTCGACGACGGTGACATCGCCCGTGGGGTTGCCGAGCGTCACGTCATTTTTGGAATCGAAGATGCCGTCGGTGTTGTTCTCGATCGCCATCGTGGCCTTCACCTGCTGAGCCATCTGCTGCTTCTTCTGTAGCGCATCCTGCACATCAAGCATGATTTCCGGATTTTCGATGAGGTACTGCTTGATGAATTCACCCAGTTCCTTCTTCTGCTGGTCGTCGAATGCAAATGCCTGAGCCGGAAGGGCGATGGAGGCTGCAAGCGCCAGCGCGGTGAGCGTTTTGGAGAAGAAGGCCATGGTATCCTCGTCGTCGACGGATGGGTTTTCAAACAAAAAATACMATCGCCGGGTTAATGGGCTTGGATGCGTCTGCACCAAATTACGGCGCGTCGGGCCGCCATCAAACAGGAATTTTCCTCCGATCCAAGCCCTCTCGGGATTGTGATGAGCCGATTATTGCGGCAATTGTCTGGCCGTTATCTGAAGCCAGGCAGGAAGTGATCGTGTTTTCCATATCGAAACGCAGCGAAGTCGAACCGTTCCACGCTATGGATGTTCTGGCCGAAGCGACGAAGCGGCGGGCAGGCGGTCACCCCGTCATTTCCATGGCCGTCGGCCAGCCCTCGCATCCCGCACCCCAGGCAGCGCTTGAAGCCGCTCGTGCGGCGCTCGCAGAAGGGCGCATCGGGTATACGGATGCGCTCGGCACCGCGCGGCTGAAACATGCGCTCGCCTGGCACTATCGCAACCGCCACGGCCTTGAGATCGATCCCTCGCGTATCGCGATTACCACCGGTTCGTCGGCTGCCTTCAATCTCGCCTTCCTGACGCTCTTCGATGCCGGCGATGCAGTCGCAATCGCCCGGCCGGGCTATCCCGCCTATCGCAACATCCTCGGCGCTCTTGGCCTTGATGTGGTCGAAGTGCCTGTCACATCGGAAACGCATTTCACGCTGACGCCGGAGAGCCTTGAAGCGATCCAATCAGAGAAGGGCGTGAAGCTGAAGGGCGTGCTGCTTGCAAGCCCCGCAAACCCGACCGGCACCGTCACCGGCCGTGAAGGCCTGAAGGCGCTGGCCGCCTATTGTGACGCCAATGACATCGCCTTCATCTCCGACGAGATCTATCACGGCCTGACATTTGCCGGCGAGGAGGCGAGCGCGCTGGAGTTGACCGACGAAGCGATCGTCATCAATTCCTTCTCGAAATATTATTGCATGACAGGCTGGCGCATCGGCTGGATGGTGCTGCCCGAGCGGCTGGTGCGCCCCATCGAGCGCGTCGCCCAGAGCCTCTATATCTCGCCGCCGGAGCTTTCGCAGATCGCTGCCACCGCAGCGCTCGACGCAAGTGAGGAGCTCGATCGCGTCAAGGCAAGTTATGCCGCCAACCGTGAACTGCTGCTCGACCTTCTGCCGAAGATCGGCCTTGCGCCGGCTTCGCCCATGGATGGCGCCTTTTACGCCTATGTGGACGTATCGCGCTTCACCAATGACAGCATGGATTTCGCGCGGCGCATGCTTGCGGAAATCAATGTCGCCGCGACGCCCGGCCTCGATTTCGATCCGGTGGAAGGACCGCGCACCCTGCGCATCTCCTATGCCGGTTCCGAGGCCGAGATCGCCGAAGCGGTAGAGCGCATCGGCGCATGGCTGCGATAGGCAAGGCCTAGGTCCGATATTCCGGCGCCTGCCGGTCGAGAACACGCCTGACGCTTTCGAGATGCAGGCGCGCACTTTCCGGATCGCCTTCGCGCATCTGCTTTGCCGCCTGTTCGGCAATCTCTTCGGATACCGGCACCAGCCGGCGCCCCGTGCTCATCGCCTTGAGCTGAACCTCTGCAGCCCGTTCCAGATAGTAGAGGTCGTCCCAGGCTTCGGCGATATTGGGCGCGCAGACCATGACACCATGGTTCTTCATGAACAGGATGTCCTTGTCGCCGAGCACAGCGGCGATCCTGTCGCCCTCGCGCTCATCGAGTGCCAGTCCGTTGTAGTTCTCGTCGACGGCGACGCGGCCATAGAATTTCAGTGCGGTCTGTCCGGCCCAGATGAACGGATCGCCCTCGACCATGCTGAGCGCTGTCGCATTCGGCATGTGCGTATGGAAGGCCGCACCGACGCGCGGCGACATCTTGTGCAGGCGGGCATGGATGAAGAAGGCGGTAGCCTCCGGCATGCCGTCGCCGGCAACGACATTGCCGTCTAGATCGCAGATCAGCAGCGATGAGGCGGTCGCTTCCTGAAAGGCCCAGCCGAGCCTGTTGACGAGAAAGAGATCGGGATGGCCGGGCACGACTGCCGAGAAATGGTTGCAGATGCCTTCCTCAAGCCCGAGCCGCGCCGCCATTCGAAGGCACGCCGCCAGATCGACACGCGCCTGCCAGATCTCTTCGGTATCGAGCGGCAGGTTGCGCAATATCGCCGGCTGTCCCTTCGCCAGGTCCAGTTCATGAGCCATGTCTTGTCTCCAATCGCGTCAATTACATCCAGCCGTTTGCGCCAAAAAGACCGGGCACCTTGTCGAGCGTCGGCACGATCTCGTTGGGGCGATAGTCGCCAAGCGGTTTGCGTCCCGTGCCGCGATCGACCCAGATGGCACGAAAACCGAGTTCGCGCGCGGCCACAAGGTCGAGATGCGGGCTGGCGCAGATATGCACGAGATCTTCCATGCCGATGCCGAGCGTTTTCCAGGCATGCCGGAAAATCTGTGGCGACGGCTTGTAGGCTTCCGCCTGTTCCGCGGTAATCACCCGGTCGATGAAGCCGCCGAGTTGCGCGACGTTGCCGGCGATGATGGCGTCATCCGTATTGGAGATGATGGCAAGCTTGAAGCCTGCAGCCTTCAGCTTGTCGAGTGTTTCGACGACTTCCCGGAAGGGCGGCATCCGGCCGATCGAGGATGTCAGCAAATCGGCATCGGTGGCGTGGAATGGCAGGCCGAATTCCTGCATAGCCAGTTCCAATGCGAGGGCCGTGACTTGGCGGAAGGACCGGTGCGGCTTCTGCTGTTCCAACTCGTGCTCGTAGCGATCGTAGACAGCGATGAAGGCAGGCTGGTCAATATCGCGGCCCTTTGCAGACAGGATCGTGTCCATGGCGGCAAGCAGCCCTTCATCCCATTGGATCAGCGTGCCGTAGCAATCGAACGTCAGCCAGGTCGGCCGGTTTTCGGAAAGTGTCATCTCTCGTCTCCATGATTTGCAGCATGTTGACAAAGAACAGAGTCATTGAGAAATTAAATGTGATAATTACAGATAGTGGAAAATCGAATGATCTTCGCCTTCGACCTCGATCTTCTACGGACCTTCGCAGCGGTCGTCGATGCCGGCGGCTTCACGCGGGCGGCTGAGCGTGTTCACCTTACCCAGTCCACCGTCAGCCAGCAGATCAAGAAGCTCGAGGCCAACATCGGCCACACCTTGCTTCTGCGCGACAAGTCGACAGGTGGCATCCAGACGACGGAGGAGGGCGAAATTCTCTTGAGCTATGCCCGACGCTTGCTGACGACAGCAGAAGAGGCAATGGACGTCATGCGCCAGCCCGCTGCGCCCAAGACCGTCAGGCTCGGCGTTCCCGAAGATTTCGCCGGCCGCAGGCTCATCGATCTTCTCTCCGGTTTTTCCGCTGCCTCACCGCATATAAGGCTCGACACCGTCAGCGGCTGGAGCGTCGAGCTTCGCCGCCTTCTCGATACGGGTGAAATCGATCTGGCACTGATCAAGCGAGAACCCGGCGATGGTGCCTGTCTGGCGAGCTGGAAGGAGGAACTGGTCTGGGTCGAGAGCACGCGCCGACTGGTTCGGGATGAGCCTGTTCCGCTTGCCGTTTTCCCGGTCGGCTGCATCTACAGAGAGAGGGCGATCCGCTTCATCGAGCGCAGCGGACGGCGCTGGCGCATCGCCTATACGAGCCAGGGTTTGATGGGAGTTCAGGCGGCTGTCGCCTCTGGCCTCGGCATCAGCCTGCTGCCGTCGGATGCCGTCTTGCCTGAACATCGTCAACTTGGAGCGGCAGACGGGTTCGATCCGCAGCCGGCATCCGAACTTGCGCTCGTCAGGGGAAAGCCGCGCCTCTCAGCGGAGAGCCGGGCGCTCGCCGATTTCCTCGCGGCCAATCTTTAGAGCCTTTCCTGGTCAGATTGCAGCATTCTGCCGGAGTAGGTTTTCGTCAGGATCAAAGGCGATTGGCGAAGGGCATACCCCTCGGTACGTCCGAGCCGATCGCCTTTGATCCTGGCGGAAAGATGCCCGGCCCTTCGGGTTGGCTGAAACGGGCCGCCTGATCGACCGGCCGGCTTGGCCGTAGATCTGGGCTACGACGCGCGCCGGCCGGTCGACCATCCGACTCCGTTTGAGCCAACAGAATGCTGCAATCTGACCAGGAAAGGCTCTAGGTGCGTGAGGAGAAGAGCGAGGCGAGCGTCGAAGCCGGCTTGTTGTTCATCCGCGGCACGACGACGAGCTGCCTGATGTCTCCACGCTTGTAGGCAGCCAGGAAGCGCTTGTAATCCCTAAAGGAAACGCAACCGTTGGAATCGCCGTTCCTGCCGAGCATATAAGTATGCGCGAGCAGGCCGACACGGTTGAAAATGGCGTCCGATCCCTGCACCGGCGTCAGACGAATGGCTTCCACCCCGTGGAACAGAGCTTCACGCATCGTCAGGTTATAGGTGTGCGGCGGCGTTGGTCCGCGCATCTTCTGGCTCACAAAGCGCGGATTGTCGCGCATCTTGCCAAGGCCGGAATGGGCCTCCAGCCGTTCGCCGTTCGGCAGGTAAACTGTGCCATTCTCGATATCATAGATTGCGACGCCGGCGCGAAGCCGCGGTGTGAAGACCGGCTTGTCGTAGCGCGGCACCGCATCGTCGTCATCGTCCTCGATCGGCGAGTTCGGCTTTGCATAGGCAAGCACAGGCTCGGCAGCACGCTGCGAACCCTTTGAGGCAGGCGCCGGCTTGCCGACGAGACCGTCTGGCCGCGCCATCGGCAGCGGAACGGAATCCTCATCCGGGGCGAGAACCAGACCGAAAGGCGGTGCATCATCGTCTGCTTCGGCGACTTCCACCTCTGCCGGCTTACCTGCGGCGGGAGCAGCAGGGCTGCTTGCCAGCGGGGGCTCGACGGGAGCAGGCATGACGCGCGGGCCGGCTTCGGCCAGAGCGAGCATAGCCGGCATTTCGGCAGCAGCGACGGTCTCCTTCGATGGGATGATGATCCGGTCTGCGTCATTCTCGACAGGCATGGCGGCAGCGGTCTGGACAGCGGGCGCCGCTGCCGTGACAGCATCTTCCTTGCTGAAGCGCGCATTGTCGGAGATCGCAACTGGCTGAGCTTCTGCGATAGCCACGGGTAGGCGAGTGGTCTTGGTGAGCGCCAGCTTTGCGCTCGATGCGGCGGATGTCTTCTCGGCGTGAGACTGGATCAACTGTGCCGTCAACGGCATCACCGGCTTGGCATCGAATGCTGCAAGCCGTGAAGCCTTGTTGACGTGGATAAGCCGCTCATGCGTGACGACAACTGCTGCTGTCCTCGGCGCCGCTGTGACCTGAGCGATCGCCTTCGGCGACGAGAAGGGCATCGATACGGATTGCATTGTTGCAACGGTGCCGACAAGCCACGTGGAGGCCAAAAGTCCGGCGATTGCGATGCCGGTGAGTAAACCGCGAGATCTGCCCGAACGAACAGCGGATCCGCCAAAAGGGGCGACGTTATTGAACGTCCCTACCGCAAACGCCATACTCTACTCGTCTTCTAAACGCGCTACGCAGGCCGGCAGCACTGACAACTGATCTATGCCGGAGCCGCTAACTACCCAAAAAGGCCGAATTTTGGCCTATCCGCGACATGCGACCGTTTCTTAAGGATGACGAACTATGGTTTCCAATTGGTTTACGGTCACTGCTATCTGCTTCGAATGTGACGAAAAGAGACGCAATAATTTAGAGAAGGCTATTTTTCAAAGGCTTGCGGTTGCTGGTATATCCCCGCCCGGCGAGAGGTAATTCGACGGCGGAAAATTTTTCCGCCGTCAGCTCCGCGCCATCACATAGCTGCCGGGTGCTTCCTCGATGGCGTTGAGTGCCGCGCCGCCCGGCTTGCGGGCAGCAACGCGATCGCCGGCTTGGGTCTCGATCCACGCATGCCAGTGCGGCCACCATGAGCCCGCCGTTTCCTTTGCCTTGGCAAGCCACGTATCGTAGTCGCCCTTGGCTGGGCCGCCAGTCCAGAACTGGTACTTGTGCTTGTCGGGCGGGTTGACGACGCCGGCAATATGGCCGGAGCCGGTCACGACGAACTGCACCTTGCCGCCGAAGAACTGGCTGCCGAGGAAGACGGATTTCGCCGGCGCGATATGATCCTCACGCGTCGCGAGATTGTAGATCGGGATCTTGACGTCCTTCAGCGACACCGTCTTGCCGTCGAGGACCAGCTCATCCTTGGTCAGCGCATTCCCGAGGTAGCAGTTGCGCAAGTAGAAAGCATGGTTGGCCGCCGCCATGCGGGTCGAATCGGCGTTCCAGAAAAGCAGGTCGAAGGGCAGGGGCTCCTGACCCTTCAGGTAGTTGTTGACGAAATAGGGCCAGATGAGCTCGCTCGCCCTGAGCATGTTGAACGCCGTCGACATGCGCGAGCCGTCGAGATAGCCCAGCTCCTGCATATGTGCTTCCAGTGCCTGGAGCTGCTCCTCATCGACGAAGACCTTCAGGTCGCCTGCATGGGTGAAATCGACCTGCGTAGTGAAGAGTGTCGCGGTCTTGATGCGCTTGTTCTTCTCCTTGGCATGCAGGGCAAGGGTTGCGGCAAGCAATGTACCGCCGACGCAGTAGCCGATGGCGTTGACCTCTTTCTCGCCGGTCGCCTTCTCCACCGTCTCCAGCGCGAAATCGACGCCTTCCCTTGCGTAAGCGGTCMAGTCCTTCAGCGCATGACGACTATCAGGATTGACCCACGAGATGACGAAGACCGTATGTCCCTGATCCACGCACCATTTGATAAAGGATTTCTGCGGGTTGAGGTCGAGAATATAGAACTTGTTGATCCATGGCGGGCAGATCAGCAGCGGACGCTTCAGCACCGTTTCCGTCGATGGCTCGTATTGGATGACCTGGCAGATCTCGTTCTGGGCGATCACCTTGCCCGGCGTCAGCGCCATGTCACGGCCGACGGCGAATTTGGTCATGTCGGTCTGGCGCAGACGCAATTCGCCGCGGCCGGCGATAATATCCTCGGTCAGCATCTTCATGCCGCGCACGAGGTTCTCGCCGCTGGTCGCAATCGTCTCCCGATAGACCTGCGGATTGGTGACCACGAAATTGGTGGGTGAGAGCGCTGCCGTGATCTGCTTCACATAGAAGCCGGCCTTGTGCTTGGTGTGCTCGTCGAGCCCTTCGGTTTCGGCAACCAGCTTTTCGGCCCAGTCGGCAGTCACGAAATAGACCTGCTTGAGAAATTCGAAAAAGGGATTCTTCTGCCAGTCCTCGTCGGCGAAGCGCTTGTCGACGCGTGCGACCGGCTCCACTGCTGGTGAGGTCCCTTGCATCTTCTGCATGGAGTTCATCCAAATGCCGAAGAACGAGGTCATGAGCTGTGTCTGTGCCTCGAAGGTGCGGCGCGGATCGGCGATCCAGTATTCAGTGACCCTGGAGAGCGTCTTCACCATATCGGTGACAGGGTCGACGACCGTGTCGGAGATTTCGCCGCGCTCGCGCGGGCCGAGCCACGCCGAAGCGGCCTTGCCGAGATTTTCGAGCGCACGGGCGAAGTTCATCGCCATGGCCTCGGGATCCTTCAGGAGATAGGGATCGAGATCCTTGGCGTCGAAATCCACCTTGGCACCATTCTCCCGCTTGCTGTCGGTCACGCACTTCCTCCGGCGGCGGCATCCACTGTTCGTCCGTTGTACATCTGCGGCGATGAAGAAAACAAGTTCCGCGCGACCGCTCTCATGCTATTGCTTTGTCGCTGCGACGAATTTAACAGTCGAAGCAGGCAGGATTGGATCATCAGGCATGACGACGACAGGCATTGGGCATATCGCGACCTTCACCCGCACCGCAGCAATCTGCGCGGCGGCCGCGGCCATGGCCTTTGCGCTTGCCGGATGCAACAAGACCGCCGAGGAGAAGCAGGCCTTCGCCCAGCGCATGGCAGCGCCGACCGCAGTCGTGATGCCGGCTTCCAAGGGCGAAGCGGTCGAAGGCGGCCTTGCCAAGGAACCGGGCGACGGCTACCCGACATTCGGCGCGCCACTGACGGCCGCCAATGTGCAGATGAGCGACGAACAGGCGGCCGAGCTGCAGCATCAGTTGACCGCCCTTGGCGCCAAGCGCCAGTCGGGTGCGATCTCGGAAGCGGAGTATCAGCGCCGCGTAGCTGAGATGCGCGCGCTTGCCGCCGACCACGGGGCCGCGACGCTCTCCGAAATCACCAAATAAGCCTTGCCTTTAAGGCGATTTGGACGCAAAGCCTTCCGGATGGATCGGAAGACACAATTTTCCCGATAATGCGCTTCGTGCGCGGCCTCTCCGTCAAAGATTTGCCGCGCAGTTAAGTTGAAGAAGAATACGGCGCTGCGAGTCTGAAGCTCGTATCGCAGATGCCGGGAGACGGAACGAGCTTCGACAGCGGTCAGCTGGCCGCATTTCCATGGGGAAAGAGATGGAAGAGTTTCACAAAGTCCGGCGTTTGCCGCCCTACGTTTTCGAACAGGTCAACCGTTTGAAAGCGAGCGCGCGAGCGGGCGGGGCCGATATCATCGATCTCGGCATGGGAAACCCAGACCTTCCGACCCCTCAGGCGATCGTCGACAAGCTTTGCGAAGTCGTCCAAGACCCGCGCACCCACCGCTATTCGTCCTCCAAGGGTATTCCCGGTCTGCGCCGCGCGCAGGCTGCTTACTACGCGCGCCGATTCGGCGTGAAGCTGAACCCGGATACGCAGGTCGTCGCCACCCTCGGCTCCAAGGAAGGCTTCGCCAATATGGCGCAGGCGATCACCGCGCCGGGCGACGTCATTCTCTGCCCGAACCCGACCTATCCGATTCATGCCTTCGGCTTCCTGATGGCCGGCGGCGTTATCCGATCCATGTCGGTCGAGCCGGACGAAAGTTTCTTCCCGCCGCTCGAGCGCGCCGTGCGCCACTCGATCCCGAAACCGTTGGCGCTGATCCTGAACTATCCGTCGAACCCGACGGCCTTCGTTGCCAGCCTCGACTTCTATAAGGACGTCATCGCCTTCGCGAAAAAGCACGACATTATCGTGCTTTCGGACCTCGCTTATTCGGAAATCTATTTCGATGGCGAGCCGCCACCGTCGGTTCTGCAGGTTCCGGGCGCAATGGATGTGGCGGTCGAGTTCACCTCCATGTCGAAGACCTTCTCCATGCCCGGCTGGCGCATGGGCTTTGCCGTCGGCAACGAACGGCTGATTGCGGCGCTGACGCGGGTGAAGTCCTACCTCGATTACGGCGCCTTCACGCCGATCCAGGTTGCGGCAACGCATGCGCTGAACGGCGACGGTTCCGACATTGCGGAAGTCCGCAACGTCTACAAGCGTCGCCGCGATGTCATGGTCGAAAGCTTCGGCAAGGCCGGTTTCGACGTTCCGCCGCCGGCCGCCACCATGTTTGCTTGGGCGAAAATCCCGGAAAAGTTCCGTCATCTCGGCTCGCTGGAATTCTCCAAGCTGCTGGTCGAGAAGGCCGACGTCGCCGTTGCCCCGGGCATCGGCTTCGGCGAGATGGGCGACGACTACGTGCGTCTGGCACTCGTCGAAAACGAGCACCGCATCCGCCAGGCCGCACGCAACATCAAGAAGTTCATGTCGACGGCAGACGAGACGATGCACAACGTCATCTCGCTCAACGCCCACCGTTAATTCCAACCTCGAAGACAGCCGCAGATTTGCGGCTGTCTCTCACTAGACATTTCAGGATCTATCCATGGCAGATGCCCTCAAAATCGGCATTGCGGGCTTGGGTACCGTTGGTGCCTCGCTTGTTCGCATCATCAGGCAGAAAAGCAACGAACTTGCAGTCACCTGCGGCCGCCCGATTACGATTACGGCAGTTTCGGCCCGTGACCGCACGAAGGACCGTGGTATCGATCTGACCGGCATCACCTGGTATGAGCGTCCCGAAGAACTGGCCGAAAAGGCCGATATCGACGTGTTCGTCGAGCTGATCGGCGGTGCCGAAGGGGCTGCAAATACGGCCGTTCGCGCCGCTCTTGCCCGTGGTCTCCATGTGGTGACCGCCAACAAGGCGCTGCTTGCCTATCACGGCGTCGAGCTTGCGACGATCGCGGAAGAGAAGGGCTCGCTCTTGAATTTCGAAGCGGCCGTTGCCGGTGGCATCCCTGTTATCAAGGCGCTGCGTGAATCGCTGACGGGCAACACGATCTCGCGCGTCTACGGCATCATGAACGGCACCTGCAACTACATCCTCACCAAGATGGAGAAGGAAGGCCTGTCCTTTGCCGATTGCCTGAAGGAAGCCCAGCGCCTCGGTTATGCCGAGGCTGACCCGGCCTTCGACATCGAAGGCAACGACACCGCCCACAAGCTTTCGATCCTGACGACGCTCGCCTTCGGCAACAGGATCGCCGCTGACGATATCTATCTCGAAGGCATCACCAATATCTCGATCGACGATATCCATGCCGCAGCCGATCTCGGCTACCGCATCAAGCTGCTCGGCGTCGCCCAGCGCACGGATACCGGCATCGAACAGCGCGTGCATCCGACCATGGTGCCGGTCGATTCCGTCATCGCCCAGGTCGATGGTGTCACCAATGCGGTCGCAATCGAATCCGATATTCTCGGCGAATTGCTGATGGTCGGCCCCGGTGCCGGCGGCAGCGCCACGGCATCCTCGGTGCTTGGCGATATCGCCGACATCGCCAAGAGCCAGCCGGGTGCGCAGCGCGTTCCCGTTCTCGGCCATCCCGCCAAATCGCTGGAGCCTTACCGCAAGGCGCAGATTCAGAGCCACGAGGGCGGTTATTTCATCCGCCTGACCGTCCTCGATCGCACCGGCGTCTTCGCCAGCGTCGCCACGCGCATGGCGGAAAACCAGATTTCGCTGGAATCGATCGTCCAGCGTTCCAAGCAGCATCTGGCGCCTTCGCATCATCAGACGATCATCCTCGTCACCCATGCGACGATGGAGGATTCTGTGCGAAAGGCGGTCGCTGCAATCAAGGAAGAGGGCTACCTCGTTGGAGAGCCGCAGGTGATCCGCATCGAGCGTCCCAAGGAAGAATCCTGACACTTTGTCCCGGTTTGGACCACTTCAGCCCGTCCGGGATCGCCCGGACGGGTTTTCTGTTATTAATCAAAGCACTTCACGAAGATTTATATTAACAGATATGTAGATATAGATATAATCAACCTGGGAGTCGTTGGAGTCGTGGGTTGAGGAACATCGAGCATACGCATGATCATGTTCGGGCGGAGATCGAGAGTCCTCGGGCGGGCTTGCCTATATCTGATCCGACAGCGCATGGAGCAGCCCTTGAGTGCGAGGCGCCGCGAGGCCGGAATTGGGCCACGCTCCTAATCCTGCTTTCGATCGTCTTCGTGCAGGTCCTCGGCATCGGCTTGATTGCCTGGGCACTTTTCCGGTAATCCACAGCCCTCAAATCACCGCTTTGCTATCTGTGCCGCATCTGTAAAAAGGGCAGATGATGAAAGCGGAGTTTGGCATGGCAGATCAGGTCGATCCGGTACCGCGCGCCTTCTTGGGCGTCGAAAAGTCCGTCCTCGACAATCGCTGGGTTTCGCGCCTCGATCAGGCGGGGCAGAATCGCGCGCTCGCCATGTCGCAGATGCATGGTCTGCCGGACCTGATCGCCCGCGTGCTTGCCGGGCGCGGCGTGACGGTGGATGAGGCGGTCGAATTCCTCGATCCGACGATCCGTAGCCTGATGCCCGATCCCCACAAGCTGACCGACTGCGAGAAGGCCGCCAAGCGTCTCGCCGCGGCGATCCGTGATGGCGAGCCCGTCGCGATCTTCGGTGATTACGACGTCGATGGTGCGGCCTCTTCCGCGCTCATCTATCGCTTCCTTACCCATTTCGGCGTCAAGGCGCATATCTACATTCCCGATCGCATCTTCGAAGGTTACGGCCCCAACCCGACTGCCATCAACCAGTTGATCGATAACGGTGCGACCCTGATCGTGACCGTCGATTGCGGCTCCACCAGCCATGAAGCGTTGGCGGCCGCTGCTGACCGCAACATAGACGTCGTCGTCATCGATCACCACCAGGTGACACACGAGCTGCCGCCCTGCCATTCCCTTGTCAATCCAAACCGCGAGGACGATCTTTCGGGGCTTGGGCATCTGTGCGCCGCCGGTGTCGTGTTCATGGTGTTGGTCGCGACTTTGCGCCTGCTGCGTGAGGCCGGCGACAAGCGCATCCTCGCGATCGATCTGCTGCAGTGGTTGGATATCGTCGCGCTCGCGACCGTTTGTGACGTCGTCCCGCTCAAGGGGCTCAATCGTGCCTATGTGGTGAAAGGACTGGTCGCAGCGCGCCACCAGAGCAATGCCGGTCTTGCGGCGCTGTTCCGCAAGGCGGGCCTGGCAGGGCCGGTGACGCCCTATCATTTCGGTTTTCTGATCGGCCCACGAATCAATGCCGGCGGACGAATCGGCGATGCGGCACTCGGGAGCCGCTTGCTGACGCTCGATGACGCGATCCAGGCTGAAGCCATTGCCCAGCGCCTGGATGAGCTCAACCGCGAACGGCAGGCCATGGAGGCGATCATGCTGCAGGAGGCCGAGGCCGAAGCGCTTGCAGAGTATGGAGACGGCGAGGGGGCTTCCGTCATCGTCACGGCGCACGAGAAATGGCATCCCGGCATTGTCGGCCTGATTGCCGCGCGCCTGAAGGAGAAGTTCAAGCGTCCCGCCTTCGCCATTGCCTTCGATCCCTCCGGCAGGGGCACCGGGTCGGGTCGTTCGATTAACGGCTTCGACATGGGCAGGATGGTGCGTGCCGCGGTCGATGAGGGGCTGCTCGTCAAGGGCGGCGGTCACGCCATGGCGGCTGGTCTAACCGTTGAACGTGGCAAGCTCGGCCTGTTGCGCGGCTTCTTCACCGAGAAGGCGCAGAAAACGGTGGCGGCCCTTGTCGCCAATGAAACGCTGAAGATCGATGGCGCGATCGCTGCAAGCGGCGCGACGATCGAGCTCATCGATCGCCTGGAGACGGCTGGGCCTTATGGCTCAGGGCATTCCCAGCCGCTCTTTGCCGTACCGGCGCATCGTGTTCGTGATTCCCGTCTCGTCGGCGAGCGGCATGTGAAGGTGACACTGGAAGCGATGGATGGCACGCGCCTCGACGGCATCGCCTTCAGGGCTGCCGAGACCCCGCTCGGCAACCTTCTTCTCAATTCCCGCGGCGCCAACCTGCATGTCGCAGGCTCACTCGGCGCCGAGCATTATCAGGGTTCGCGCCGCATCCAGCTGCGCATCATCGACGGCGCGCCGGCCAAGTGACTGGCGGAAAATCCTTGGCCGGAACAGAGATCAGGCCGGTTGCGGCTGGGAAAGTGGCGCTTTTCTGCGAAGACGGGTAACGATCACCGCAAGTAATACGCCGCCCGCGATGATGCCGACTGACAGCAGCGGCCTGTAGGCGAACCAGCCTATGGCGATGACGGCAGGACCGACCAGTAGCGTCAGCACGAAGGCGACGATGCTGGTGCCGAAACCGATGATCGAGCCGATAAACGGGATCAGGTCTCCGAGAATGGGCAGCAACCCAAACATTAGCTTGAAGCTGACGAACAAGCCGATCAGGCCGCCGGCGCGGACAAGCCAGGTGATGATGGTGTTTTCGCTCTCCGCCGATTTGAACATCTGGCTGGCATCCATATCGCCATCGGCGGTGAGGAAGATATTGCGATGGTTCGTCGTCTCATAGGAACTGAGAGCGTCGTGGCTCTGCTTGCCGACGATGCTTGCCGTTTCCACATCGATCCGCTGGTAAGCGATCTTGAGATCACCGACATCAGGCAGGTTCTCGTTCTGACCGATATAGGTGCCTTCGACACTTCGCCTTGCCGGTCGGCCGGCGCCAATCTGGGCAGCGATGCGCTCGACGTCGCCGTCGGTGAGCGCGAGCCGCGAATAGTCGCCGATCCCGGCAATATCCTTGCTCGGCACCGAGAAGGCGCCGACATGCGCTGTCTTTGCCGTGAAAGTCGCGCCGTCAGGCATGCTGGTTGGATTCTGATGGTCATCAGGCTGCTTGAAGCGGCTCGAATCGACGACGTCCGAGCGCCACTCTCTGTTGTAGGAATAGCTCGTCGTCGTTTCCTCGCCGCCACCCAGCGTCTTCTTGGTCTGGCTCTCGCTCTTTTCTACCCACTGATACATCTCGACCTTGCGGGAAAGGCCGACGGCGCCGTCGGCGATGACACCGAATTGGCTGTCTCGGGGAACCTGATCGGATTTCACCGTTCCGCTGATGTGGACCAGCTTGCCTTCATTTGCCGGATCGATCGTAGAGCCATCGACTGAAACGACCTGAGACGCGCCTTCTGAGAGGGCGCGATAAGTCTGGATTGCGCGTCCTTCGTTCCAGACCAGCAGCCAGATGCATCCTATGAGCAACACGAGGCCAATCACTGCGCCGATCAGTGCGTTTTTGATGCGTTCAAACCATGAAGTATAGGTCGTTTCCGTGTGGCTCATTTTCGAAAGTCACCTGCCGCGAGGGAGTATATTGGAGTGCCGGATCTGTGAAACTGTCCGGAATAATCTTAGTCTTCGCTCGCTAATTCCCCGTAAATTCCGAAAACAAATTCTGGGCAGATTATACTGTTGAAAATGATGGTCTTTCCGAGACGTTGCTACCGAGATTGAGGGGCGTGTTTTGGCGCCGCGCAGCTTGCCGGAATTCGACGTCCAGTCCGCGCCGAGCGACATCAATTGGCATGTTGCGCATAATCAGCGTCGCGAAGGCAACTCTATGAAAAGCAAGGGAAGTCATGAAGGGGAGTGGCACGCCCTAGGGGAGTCGAACCCCTCTTTACAGAATGAAAATCTGTCGTCCTAACCGATAGACGAAGGGCGCGTGCGCTGTGGTGGCGCCCTTATAGTCAGCACTTTTCTGCGCCGCAAGCCGCAAAATGAGAAATTTTTGCCGGATTATCCAGTTTTTTGCTTGGCTTGTGGAAAAGGGGAGGGTGGACGGGAAGCCAACCTTGTCGTTGGATGGATTGCTAGCACATCGCAGGGCGAGGACGAGCTTTGAAAATGCTAAAGAGCCTTCTGGCGCCTAAGCCTCGGAGCATTGCAAGTCATGGAATTCTCGTTGGTCCCTGGCTTTCAGCTTCAGCCAAAATCTGCGAAGTGGCCCGCAAATCGATAGTATTGGGCTTCTGCCCTGGCTGCCAGGAAAACCAGATAGCGATCGGGCGCCGGTAATGCTTGTTGAGGGCTTCGGCCGCTTCCTTCTCGAAGCGCGTCCGTTCTTTCGAGCTGTCGGCAACGTTCCGCTTTTCGTAGATCACAGTATTCCTCCCCCAGGTTGCGATCTAATTCTGGATCATGCACAGAAAAACGCCTGTCCGGAACGGACTAAAGTCCCAAGGCCAGGAGGATGCGCCGGGAAGGCGAAGACGGCGCCGCGCGGTGTATAGCGCGCGATGTGATCATTGAATTACGCGAAAATCAGTAGCGCCTGAAGCAAGAGCTATGCGGTCTAAGGTCGGAATATCCGCAAATGAAATTTTGGTACGCCCTAGGGGAGTCGAACCCCTCTTTACAGAATGAGAATCTGTCGTCCTAACCGATAG
>NZ_JBFUBG010000054.1:0-42259 GCF_056405875.1 Rhizobium sp. P1_E6
GCAGACGCCCTGGCATGTGCCATGGATGGCGACGGCGTCGCCACAGATCGTTGAACTCTCGGGACGGTATGCAGAGCGAACGGTTTTCACACGTTTCGTTCCCCCGCCGAACGCTGATGCCATGCCCGGCATGTGGAGGAACTATTACGAAAAATGGCCAATGATGACCGGCGAACAATTGCCGTCGGAACTTATGGATACCGTGGCCGATCTGAGGCCCTTCGCACCGCCTGCCCGCTTCTTCGACAAGCGAACTTATTCTCCCTGGATCGACGGGCGGCTACATGAAACCCTTGCGCGGGAAAAGGTCGAAGCCATCGCCATTACCGGCGGCGAGACCGATATTTGCGTGCTCGCCGCAGCCCTTGGCGCAATCGATCTCGGCTATCGCGTCATTCTGTTGAAAGACGCCGTTTGCAGCAGCGCGGACGAAACCCATGACGCTACCCTCGAATTGCTGGGCGGCCGCTTTTCGGTGCAGGTGGAGATTACCGACACAGATGCATTCCTCTCCGGTCTCTGACCTGCCTCTATCCCTTCTCACTCCTTCGGAATGATGCTGATGTTGCCGCTCACTTCGAGAATTGCAAACCGGATATCTTTGACACTTGCGATGCCCTGCTGTGTTCTTGCGGCCTGCATCACATCGTCTCTCTGAAGTCTCGAACCCTTGAGGGCAGCCTCGTCATAAACGCCGTTGGTAACGAGGACGGTTGGAGCGCCGTCGATCAGTCTGGCCGTCCGGCGCGACCAGCGCTTCAGGTAGGAAAGCGCGATGTCGGTCGTAAACAGCGTCAGGATCAGCAGTACGGAATTGGTGATCGAGAAATCGTCGCCCAGCATGGCCTGCTGTGTCGTTTCCGAAATCACCAGCACGATGACGAGATCGAAGGGTGTCATCTGCGCCAGCGTGCGCCGGCCCGACAGCCTGATAATCACCAGCAGGGTGAAATAGATAGCGACACCGCGAATGACTGCGTCCATTGGCACCTCAAGGCAAGATGCGGACCGAACGTTCGATGACGTCCTGGTCTATACCGATGTGGAAGGAATGCAGCCCCGGCTTCTGTGTATGAAGCCTCAGGATCACCTGGCTCGTCGCGCCAGGATCGGCGGGAAAGACATAGCCGATACGGCCGTTCTCGTAGTCTGCCGCTTTCTGCGGCGGGTCGATGCCTTCGACGGAGAAGATCGTCAGAAAGTCTGGATCGACAACGAGCCTGCGGTCCGAAGCCGACGGCGAAAAAAAGACGCGCAGTTCGTCGGGCGCATTCCAACGCGTGATGATCGGAAGCTCGAGGCTGCCGCCGGCAAGCTTCAATTCCTGCTGGGAGAGAAGCCCGCCGCGCCCAAGCGCTCCGAAAAGCGCGGCAACGAGAATGGCGGCAAAACCAAGCCACGCCCAACGCTGTGCACGCCAGACGCGCTGCTGGAAGCGAGTATGATCCTCGATACCTTCGGGAAGGCTGCTGCTCGTTTTCGGCATGTCAGTACCTGAACGAGCAGCCTTTCCGGCTGCTGTTGAATTGCCTCATGATGCCTCCGGCTCAGTCGCCATTCTGAGTTAGCGCGGCCGGTGCAGTCGGCAAGACGTTATGAACACAAGGAMAAGCTCCGGGCTTGCGGGCAGTTCAGGTCCAGCAGCTTGCGCTCAATAGCCCCTTCAAGTCTTGCGCCACCAGTCGCGGCTCTCGTCGGCGATCTCGATCCCCGCGATGTCGGCGCCGGCTAGCCAATCAGCAACCGTCCTCCCCCCGACCACCAGTTCGGGCGCGATATCCGCAAGCGGCATCAGCACGAAGCCCCGCTCCGTCATTCGTGGATGCGGCAGTTCCAACCGCGGCGCATCCTGCTCCACGCCTTCATAGGTCAGCACATCAATATCGAGCGTGCGTGGCCCCCAGCGCTCGATGCGCTCGCGCTTCATGTCCCGCTCGATCGAGAGGCAGAGATCGAGCAGTGCTTCCGGAGCAAGGCGTGTTTCCACCGCCGCGCAGGAGTTGAAGAAATAGGACTGGTCCGTCTTGCCCCAGGGCGGCGTGCGGTAAAGCCGCGAGACGGCGGCCACCCGGCAGTCCGCGTTGGCGTCCAGTACCGCAAGTGCTGACGCCATGGACTTGACCGGATCTCCGATATTGCCGCCGAGGCCGAGCGTTGCGAGACGGAATGGATTATCGGGCACGATGCTCAACTGTCACCTGCACGAAATCGAGCACGCCGGGGATCGGCGCATTCGGCTTGCGCACGGTGATCTTGGCCCTGATGATCTGCGGGAACTTCTTGCTGAGCCCCTTGGCGATATCGAGCGCCAGCGCCTCGATCAGGTAGCGCCGCTGGCCGACGACGATCCCCTCGATGATGGTGAAGGCGGTGCCGTAATGAACGGTCTCGTGTATGGAGTCGCTTTCGAGCGCGCTGCCCGCCTCCACCTCCAGCTCGGCATCCACGAAAAAGCGCTGGCCGAGGAACTCCTCCTCGTCATGCACGCCGTGGCGGGCGAAAAAGGCGCAGTTCTGCATCAGGATCGTATAGGTGCTCATGACGGCCTCCCCTAAAGCATGTCGTGCAAAAGTGTATAGCGGTTTGCGATGACGACATGCGAAACAAAGACTTAAAGCATGTCACGTAAAAGCGCGTAGCGGTCTTGCGATATCGACATGCGGAAACAAAGACTTAAAGCGTGGCAAGCGGATCTGAAGCATCGCGACACGCTTTGGAAGCGTCGTTCCGGGCGGCCAGCATAGCATCGGCCACGGCAAGCGCATCCCTGTTGATTGCGACATTGTGTACCCGGAAAACTGCCGCGCCTTGAATCCGCAGCAGCGCGCTAGTCGCGGCCGTCGCCGCATCGCGCTCCGCCGGTTCGCGGCCGGTGACCGCGCCGAGGAAGCGCTTGCGCGAGGTGCCGGCAAGAAGCGGCAGGCCGAAGCGGTGCAGTTCTTCGAAACGCGCCATCAGTTCCAGATTTTCACGCGGCGTCTCCTTGGCAAAGCCGAAGCCCGGATCGAGCACGATACGGTCACGCAGGACGCCGGCGGCAGAGGCGATCTCCAGCGAGCGATCGAGAAAGAAGACCTGGTCCTCGATGATATCGGCAAGCTTCTGCCGGTCGCGGCCGGTATGCATGATGCAGAGCCCTGCCCCGGTCTCGGCCGACAGCGCGGCAATGGCCGGCTCCTTCTGCAGGCCGAAGACGTCGTTGACGATATGGGCGCCGGCACCGATGGCAAGCCGCGCCGTTTCCTCGCGATAGGTATCGATGGAAATCAGTGCTTCAGTACGGCGGCTGAGCGCCTCGATGACGGGCAGGACACGCGCCTGCTCCTCCGCCGGACTGACGGAAGCCGCATCCGGTCGCGTCGACTCGCCGCCGATGTCGAGGATCTCGGCGCCGTCTGCGATTGCCTGCAGCGCGTGCTCGACGGCCCTGTCGACCGTCTGGTAACGCCCGCCGTCGGAGAAGGAATCCGGCGTCACGTTGACGATCGCCATGATCACCGAGCGTTTGTGAAGCTCGATCTCGCGATCATGGGCCACACGCCAGAAACTGCTATCGAGCTGCTTCACCAGTCTAATCCCGTCGCTAGCCAAAAAAGCCGCTATCCGATATTGCTCTTGCGGTGGCTATGCCCCAAGCTCCGCCAAACTTCAACACAGGTTCAGTTCAGAATGCCGCTTGCGTTGCGTTATATGCGCCTTCCCATCGCCCTTTCCATGATTGCCTTTTTGCTCTGCGGCCCCGCGGCTGCCGAAGTCGTTGCAACGAAAAGCTATTCCTATTTCAACATCAAGGGAAAGACGGCCGACGAGCTGGACGATGAACTGAGCCGCCGCGGCCCGACGGCGAACGGCTCTTCCGCCCGCCATCCCGGTGCTACCAAGATCCGCTTCGGCGGTGAGGCAACCTATATCCAGGAAAATGGCCGCTGCCGCGTCGGCAACGTCAAGGTCACCGTCCACACACAGATCATCATGCCGCGTTGGGCCAACCGCAAAGGCGCAAGCCGCGAGCTGTCGATGATCTGGGATGCGCTGTCGAGCGATATCAGGCGCCACGAGGAGCGCCATGCCGAGATCGCCCGAACCCAGGCGCGCGCCATGGAGCGCGAACTCAAGGCACTGCCTTGGCAGCGCAATTGCGAGGCGATGCAGGAACTCGTTTCGGAGAAGTCGGCTCGCGGAATAGAGGAGCATGACAAGCTGCAGGCCCGATTCGATCGCGTCGAGGCGGTCAATTTTCAGAATCGCATGCTGAGATTGCTCAACAACAGACTCAAGGGCAAAGGCGGCGAAAGATAAGCCCCTTTTGCCCTTAACACGAGCCGAGATCGTTAGCTGCACAATGAAACTTGTGCGAAACTTGTGCGCTTCCCAGCCTTTTATCGATCATTTTTCATTCTGGTGGACTCAACCGGAACGCGGTAATATGACTATATTCGAAAGTGCAGTAAGGCAGCTGGCTTTCGTGATTGTGTTCTCCTGGCGCGTTCCGAAGCCGCGGGTGTTCCTCCCTCATCCGTAGGTAATGCGCCCGCCTCGCCTCGCTCGCCTCTGGCGTGCGAGGCTTTCTTTTTGGCAAGAGCCCGACTTTTTCAGGAATATGAGAGTTTTTAAGCCTGCCGTTCCGGCACGTGCACGGTGAGGCCGTCATAGGCAGCCTTCATCCTGATCTGACAGGAAAGGCGTGAGGTCGGACGCACGTCAAAGGCGAAGTCCAGCATGTCCTCTTCCATCGCTTCCGGCGGACCGACAACCTCGGTCCACTGTTCGTCGACATAGACGTGACAGGTCGCACAGGCGCAGGCGCCGCCGCATTCGGCCTCGATGCCGGGAACGGAATTGCGGACAGCATTCTCCATCACGGTGGAACCTTGATCGACATCGAGATCGAAGCGCGTTCCGTCAAAGGCGACGATGGTAAGTTTGGGCATCAGGATTATTTCCGGTCTTTGTAGCAGGTGGGCGGATTTTTCTTCCGACAATTCGGCGCATCAGTCAACATTGCCGGATCGCCCGAGCCTCGCAGATTGGCCAGGACTGCGCCATTCTCTATGCGTCATGGGGGAAGTCGCAAAAAGACCCGCCGTTCCCTAATGGAACAGCGGGCCTAGGTTAGCCCCTACCTGCCCTGCCTTATCCGCGGCAGAGTTTCAGAATGAAATTTTCGGCGTCGACAATGGCCGCACCCAACGCAGCCATGGCGGTCGCGTCGCCATTGTTCTCTTCCACGGCTTCCGCAGACTGCGAAACCCGGAAGGCGCCGACGGAGCTTGCTGCACCCTTCAGGCGGTGTGCCGCTGCGCCCACCTTGGTTGCCTCGCCGCTTGCAATGTCCTGCAGGCAGGCGCGCGCCTGGCGCGCAAACATCTGGAGAACTTCGATTTCCACCGTCTTGTCGCCCATCGTCTGGCGCGCAAGATGGACAAGGTCGATCGGCCTGATCTTGGAGGGCGAAGGGCCCTTGGAATTATCAGGTGCTTCGAACGCAATACTCACTGCTGCCATTTGCCAATTCTCCGGTCTTATATCGCCCGCGGTTGCATCTGTTGTGCGGTCGGAGAATGGCGATCACGTTAAATTCCGGCGCATTCAGGGCGAAAATCTAACCGTATGGTTAACGTCCCTTAAATATCGCTAAAATATCGGCTTTTAGGCCGCTTCCAAAATTTAAAGGTGTTAACAACGGGTTAAGAGGGGTGGAAACGCAAGGGTTCATTAATTGTGTAGGCAGCCCAGATGTGTCACTACGATACTGTTGAGGCGGGCTCATGCCGCGCGCCTTTGCCGACAGAGTGGATAATGGTAGTGTTTTGATACCTTTCGTTTGAAAAATCGGCTATCTACTCTGAAATGACATGCTTATCCGTCCGTCCTGGATGGAAGGCTGGCACGGCAAAGGTTCTTTCCGGGCGAAGGCGGTGGCCCGGATGCGCTGCCGGTCTGGCCGGGAATTGCGAGGCATATCGGAATGGCGAATAACAAGTACAATGAATCGATAGAGGACAAGGCGTTCAAGGCATTGGACGAGGCGCTTCAGATCGATTTCGGCCAGGAGAACGTGCCGTCTCGCCGCGGTAACGCGCCCCACGCCCCGGAGGCTAATGTGACTGACCCATCCAATGCCCGTAATCAGTCCCAGGAAGAAGCACAACGCCGCCGAGGCCGCGCTGCCCGCACAGGCGACCAGCAGGCTCGGGCACCGGCCTTCGCCCCCGCTAATGATGCCAGCCGCAATTCACCCGCCTCGCTTCTGAAGTCGCTGGAAAACGGCTCCAGCCGCCCTGCCCTGCGCATGGCCACTTTCATTTCCATCCTGTGGGTCATCATCGGCCTCGGGCTGATGTTCATGCTCTATGGGCCGCAGATCTCGCAGATCCGCTCGCTGACCGATCTTGCCGCTCTACCGGGCGTGATCGCCGGCGTCGTCGGCATCATCGTGCCTGTCATGATGTTCTATGCCTTCGCCATCATGATCGCGCGCGCCCAGGAAATGCGCAACGCCGCCCGCTCCATGGCTGAAGTTGCGCTGCGCCTTTCCGAACCGGAAACCATCGCCTCCGAACGCATCATGACGGTCGGCCAGGCCGTGCGCCGCGAAGTCTCGGCGATGAACGAAGGCATCGAGCGCACCATTGCGCGGGCCTCCGAACTCGAAACGCTCGTGCATTCCGAAGTGAATGCGCTGGAACGTTCCTACGCGGATAACGAACTGCGCGTACGCGGCCTCGTCCACGAGCTCGGCTCCGAGCGCGAAGCGATCGTCAACCATGCCGACCGCATCCGCTCCTCCATCGCCGGCGTCCACGACCAGCTCAAGGAAGAGCTGTCGCTTGCGACAGAAGAGATCGCCATCCGCCTTGCGACCTCGGGCGAAGCCTTCGCCTCGCTGATCGATACGCGCGCTGCCGCGATCATGGAGAAGTCGGACAGCGCCATGCAGTCGCTCGGCACGCTTTTGGCCGCCAAGACCGATACGCTGCTCCATACGCTGACCGCGTCCGGCCTTGCGATTGGCAATGAATTCGACAACCGCCTCGACTCGCTGACCAACACGATCAACGAACATGGCGAGCGCCTGCTCACCCAGTTCGAGACGCGCGCCTCGACGATGGATGCGAGCACCGAGCGCCTGAATGCCGCGCTGCAGGAGCGCACCCAGCAGCTCAACGAAATCCTGATCACCCGCACGCGCGATATCAATCAGAGCCTGACATCGGGCGAACGCACCATCGGCGGCACGCTCGACGACGTGCTCTCCAGGCTGAACGCCGCGCTCGACGAAAAGGGTGCAAGTTTCCGCCAGAGCCTGCAATCGACGGCCGACGATGCCGTCATGGATCTCGACGTGCGCTCCGGCTTCTTCGAGGAACGTCTGCAGACGACCGTTGCCCAGCTTTCGACCGCCTTTGACGAACGCGTCTCCGAATTCACCGATGCCTTCGACAAGCGCGCCGGCTCGCTCGACACCAAGCTCATCGAAAGCCTCACCCGCATCAACGAGACGCTGTCGGGCAACGCCGATTCCATCGATAACATCCTCAATTCCAATATCGATCGTCTGAGCATCTCCATGAGCGAGCAGTCGCTCACACTGGCGACCGCCTTTGCGACCGGCCAGGAAGTGCTGGAAAGCACCCTTGCCAGCCGTTCGGAGGAGATCACCTCGGCGCTGACGACCCGCACCGGCGAACTGGGTTCGGCGCTGAGCAACGCCACGTCGGAAATCTCGCTGGCGCTCGCAACCGGCACGTCCGAACTGCAGAACAACCTCGCCGCCCGGGCAATCGAATTCCGGGATACGCTGCAGACGACCACGACCGAAATCGCCACTGCCGTCGATAGCGGCACCGAAAAGGTCACCGGGGCATTCGGCGGTCGCGCCGAGGAACTGAGCAGCGTTCTCGCCGCTCGTGCTGCCGAGATCACCGATGCGCTGAAGACTGCCCATACCGGCCTCGACAGCGTGATGGCGGAACGCGGCGGCGCGCTGATCGGCGCCCTTGCCGACCATCACACCCGCTTCGACGAAGCGCTCACGAGCCGTTCCGACGCCATCATCAATGTCGTGTCGGGCACGCATGACCGCCTCGCCGAGACGCTCGACGAGAAGGCGATGGCGCTGGCGATCTCGCTGAACGAGACGCAGTCGCGCATCGAGGACACGCTCTCGACCCATTCGGAATCGCTCATCAGTGCCGTTTCCGGCACCAATGACCGCCTCGCCGAAACGCTGCAGCAAAACCAGGCCCGCATCGAGGATACTTTCGCGGCCCGGTCCGAGTCCTTCTTCAATGCCATCTCCGGTACGCATGATCGCCTCTCCGATACACTGGATGAAAAGGCGATGGCGCTTGCCATCTCGCTGAACGAAGGCCAGGCCCGTATCGAGGATACGCTTGCGACGCGCTCGGAAGCCATCATCGATGCCGTCTCCGGCACGCATGAGCGTCTCTCCGAAACGCTCGACGAAAAGGCGATGGCGCTTGCCATCTCGCTGAATGAAGGTCAGGCCCGTATCGACGATACGCTTGCGACCCGCTCGGAGGCGCTGCTCAGCGCCGTTTCCAGCACTCATGACCGTCTCGCCGAGACGCTTGATGAAAGGGCGATTGCGCTCGGCATCTCGCTGAACGAGGTGCAGTCGCGCATCGAGGATACGCTCTCGACCCATTCGGACGCGTTCATCAGTGCCGTTTCGGGCACGCACGACCGTCTCGCCGAAACGCTCGACGAAAAGGCCATGGCGCTTGGCATTTCGCTGAACGAGACGCATTCGCGCATCGAGGATACGCTGTCGACCCGGTCGGAAGCGCTCATCAGCGCCGTCTCGGGCACGCATGACCGCCTCGCCGAAACCCTTGATGAAAAGGCGATGGCGCTTGCCATCTCGCTGAACGAAAGCCAGAGCCGACTGGAAGACACGCTGACGGCGGGCGCCGACGCTCTCGTCAATGTGGCCACCGGCACGCATGACCGGATCGCCGCATCGCTCGGCGAAAGCCAGTTCCGCATCGAGGAAGCGCTCACCAGTCGCGCCGAATCCATCGTCCATGCCGTCACGAACAGCGCCGACCGCCTGTCCGATACACTTGACGAAAAGACCATGGCGCTCGCCATTTCGCTCGATGACGGCCAGAGCCGCTTCGAATCCGCGCTCGAAAACCGCAGCAACGCCATCATGGACACCGTTGCCAGCGCCGAGGAGCGTGTTGCCGGCGCCTTTGCCGACCGCACGGAAGCGATCCGCGCTGCCTATACGGGCAATCAGGCGCGTCTGGAAACCGCGCTTGCCGAGCACACCTCCACCCTGTCCGAAGCCCTCGATGCCGGCAGCGCCCGCATGGAAGGCATCATCGGCGGCATGACGGGTCGCATCGAGGTTGGCATGACCGACGCCCAGCTGCGTATGGCCGCCCTTGCCAACGATGCCGCGAGCAACGTCGAAGGTGGCCTTGCCGCCGCCCATGAGCGCATCCGCGCCACACTTGACGATCGCACCAATGCCATCAACCTGACCCTGAGCGAGGCCCATAACCTCATCAACGACACGCTCTCCGAACAGGCGACCTCGATCGGTACGTCGGTTGCGACGAGCATCGGCATGCTCGAAATGTCGCTGGAAGATCGCGAGGCTGCGATCCGCAATGCGATCGACAAGAGCGCACAGACACTCGAGGATCGCATGCGCGAGGGTGCCGGCCATATTGCCGGCCGCTTCCAGGAAGCCGCCAACACGATCTCGCGTTCCGCTGCAGATTTCTCCGGCCATCTCGACCATTCCGTCGACAATCTCACGGGCCGCTTCACCGAGACCGGCGCCCGCGTCGAAGCCGGCCTTGCCGCCATCGAGGCCCGCATTGCCGATGGCGTCGGCGGCGTGGCCGATAAGGTCGATGCTGCCGGCAGCCATCTCTCCGGCGTGCTCGAGGACGGCATTTCGCGCCTCGGCGCGCTCGGCGACGACACAACGCAACGCATCGCCGCAACCCTCGGCAGCAGCGCCGCAAACCTGACGCATGCGCTCGACAGCCGCACCGCCAGCCTGACCGAGGCCCTCGACAGCCGCGCCGCCAGCTTGACGGAAGTCTTCGACGGCCGCAGCGCCAGCCTGACGGAAGCACTTGATGTCGGCAGCGCCAACCTGACCCAGGCCCTCGACAGCAGCAGCGCAAACCTCGCGCATGCTCTCGATAGCCACAGCGCCAATCTCACCCAGGCTCTGGACAACCGCCGGGCGCATCTTGCCGAAACGCTCGACAGCGGCAGTGCAAACATGGCGCAGTCGATCGACGGCCGCACCTCGGCGCTGAGCGACATGATGGATCGCGGCAACGAGCGTATCACCGAACGCTTGTCCACCATGGACCGCGCTCTGACCGTCGGCCTCGAGGCCGTCAACCGTACGATCGAAGGCAAGGCCGCCGGTCTGGCCGCAAGCCTGCGCAACGCCGTTGCCGAAGCTGCCGAAGGCATGGATGGCGAAGCCACCAAGTCCTCGGAACTGCTCAGCCGCACCGGCCAGCAGTTCGCCGAAGCCATGGACGAGCGCTCCTCGCAGATCGTCAACCGCGTCGCCGAGGCACAGAGCCGCCTCGCCGGCCAGGCTGCCGCCGTTGCCCAGACCTTCTCCGAGGCCGGCAATGTCATCGTCAACAAGGTGGCGGAAGCAGAAAGCATCGTCAGCACCCAGGTCAACGCCATCAATCACGCGCTCGCCGATGCCGGCCAGACGCTGGAAGCGCATGGCAACTCCATCCGTTCGACGCTGACGGATGCCGGTGGCCAGATCACCTCGAGCATGGCTGATGTCGACCGCGCGCTCGAAGCCCGCACCAGCATCATCCGCTCCAGTCTGGAGCAGCGTGCCCGCGAAATCGACACGACGCTCACCGATATCGACAGGGCGCTGGAAGCACGCGGCAACTCGATCCGCGCAACGCTCGACGAGCGCACCCGTGACCTCAACTCCATGCTGGCCGGCCGCTCCACCGAGCTGACGCGCATCCTGGACGAGACGGCCCGGCCGATCATCGACCGCTACACCGATGCCGGCCAGGAAGCTGCCGCCCGCATCACCGCCGCCGCAAGTCTCAGCGCCGAACGCCTGCGTGCAGAAAATGACGCTGTCACCCAGGCCATCACAGCGCGCGCCGAAAACGTCGCCAATGCCGTCGCCGCCATCGAGAACAGCCTGACGAGCAACGTCAACGGCCTCGTCCAGCGCATGTCGGAAAGCAGTGCGGCAATGGCTGTCATGATGACGCGCGCCGCAGACGAGCTGACCGGCGTCGACGGCCGTCTCAGCGACACGACCTCGCGCTTCACCGACTCCGCCGCCAAGGCCGCCGAAATGGTCTCTGCTTCCACCCGCCTTCTCGAAGGCAAGGTCGACCGCCTGTCGGATATATCCGGCCAGACGCTCGCCCAGGTCGGCAGCATTATCGGCCGCTTCGACGACCACTCGAAGGTCCTGGGCCAGGCATCGCATCTCCTTGCCGCAGCCCAATCCGGTCTCGTCTCTACGCTGGAAGAGCGTGAAGGCGCTCTGCAGACCCTCGCAGCCGGGCTCGTGCAGCGTTCGGCCGAAATCGAAAAGACCATGCGCGGCCTCGGCGGCATGATCGAAACGGTCTTCGAACGCGCCGAGCAGCGCTCCAACCAGGTCACCGGCACGCTGCGCCAGAGCGTCCAGGCCTCCTTCGCCGATATCGGCCGGGTGCTCGCCGATACCGAAAAGCGCGCCGAGGACGCCGCCTCCACCATGCGCGACGCGATCAACCGCGCCGGCGAGGAAGCCAATGCCACGATCGACACCAGCTTCGCCAATGTCGAGCGACGCTCCGGCGATCTTTCCAACCGCCTGCGCGGCGGCCTGACGGCTTCGCTGTCGGAAGTCGAACGCATGCTCGGCGAGGCAGGCCGCGCCTCCGACAATGCAGCACAAAGCCTGCGTGAATCGCTGCGCGATGCGATCGACGAGGCGGTCGGCCGCTTCTCGGGCGCCACCGAAGAGATCCGCCGCTCGGCAACCGATATCCGCAACGAACTCGATGCTACCCGCGCCGAACTGAAGCGCGGCGCCTTCGACCTGCCGGAAGAAGCCAAGGAAAGCGCGTCCGCCATGCGCCGCGCCGTCGCCGAGCAGATCAAGGCCCTGCAGGACATCTCGCAGATCGTCGGCCGCTCCAGTCAGCGCCTGGAGCTCTCCGAGCCGGTCGCCCGCACGCTGGCACAGGCCGAGCCTGCTCCGCGTGTTGTCCAGCCGGTGATCCCGACTGCACCTGCCCCGCAGCCGGCACCAACGGCGCGCCAGTCGATCGAATCCATGGGTCTGCGTGGCACCATCACACCGACCCCGGCGGCAGCGCCTGCGCCCGCTCCGGCTCCTGCTCCGCAGCGTCCGGTTGCCCAGGCCCCCCAGCCAGCTCCGACCCCGGCTCCGGTTCGCCAGGAAGCTCCGCGCACGGAACCCACGAGCGGCGGCTGGATCAGCGATCTTCTGCGTGGCGCCTCGCGTGACGAGACAGAGGAAGCACCGCGTGCCCCGGCCCGTCCGGTAGTGGAAGCCGCCGCTCCGGCCCCTGCTCCCACCCAGCGCGCCAATGACAGCCGCAACCCGCGCCATGTCGTTGAATCGCTGAATTCGCTCTCGGTCGATATCGCCCGCGCCATCGATCATGATGCCTCGGTTGACCTGTGGCGCCGCTACCAGCGCGGCGAGCGCGACGTCTTCACCCGTCGCCTCTACACGCTGAAAGGCCAGCAGACCTTCGACGAGATCAAGCGCAAGTATGACCGCGAACCGGAATTCCGCACCGCTGTCGACCGCTACATCGGCGATTTCGAAAAGCTGCTCGCCGATGTCGCACGCACCGATCCGAACCGCACGGTAACGCAGTCCTACCTGACCTCTGACACCGGCAAGGTCTATACGATGCTTGCTCATGCGGCAGGTCGTCTGAGCTGAGTTGTCGGGCCGTAAAGGGCACGTCATGGGATAGTGAGACAAAAGGGGTCATCTGTGGATGGCCCTTTTTTATTGCCCCGGCTCCTTCATTCCGTCACAAACATTCCCGATCCGCATCCACCAGATTGGGTCGCCAGATCCGCCAGACCCTCGCCAAGCCACTTGCCAAGCCAGTAGCTTGCCACGACAGAGACAGTAGACATTGATGACCAAGACGACCTCCCGGCTGATGGCCGCCGCCTTCTCGTCCGTATTTCTTCTGGGCGCGTTCATTCAGGCCGAAGCCGGCCAGGCAAGCTTCCTCGTGGATGCTCAGACCGGCCAGGTTCTGGAGGCGTCCAATCAGGATGATCTGAACTATCCGGCGTCGCTCACCAAGATGATGACGCTCTACCTCACCTTCCAGGCGCTGCACGACAAACGCCTGACTTGGGACCAGAAGCTCACCATGTCGGAAAATRCCGAGAGCAAGGAACCCTTCAAGCTCGCTGTCGGCGCCGGCCGCAAGGTCACCGTCAAGGAGGCCGTCGAAGGCATCGTGGTCCTGTCGGCCAATGATGCCGCTGTGGCGCTTGCCGAACAGCTCGGCGGCTCCGAACAGGCCTTCGGTACTCTCATGACGGACAAGGCCCGCCAGCTCGGCATGAAGGACACCGTCTTCAAGAATCCGTCGGGCCTGCCGGATCCGGAGCAGGTCACCACGGCTCGCGACATGGCCACACTCGGCGTTTCGCTGATGCGTGACTTCCCCGAGGAGTTCAAGCTCTTCTCCATGCGTGGCTTCCAGTTCCGCGGCATGAAGCTGCGCGGCCACAACAATCTCATGTACCGCTATAGCGGTGTCGATGGCATCAAGACCGGCTTCACGGATGCTTCGGGCTACAATGTCGTAACGTCAGCGGCAAAGGACGGGCGCCGCGTCGTCGGCGTCGTCATGGGCGAAAAGACCGCCAGCCTGCGCGACGACAAGATGGCCGGCCTGCTCGACAGCTACCTGCCGTCCGCTTCGACCGCCACGGCCTCGGCAACGGGCGGCACGCCGACGATGACGGATGCTCAGCCAACGAAATGAGGCGACGAGCGCAAGCTCTCTGGTGTTTGATTGTTCGCCGATGGACGTTCAATGTCAGTGGATCACTGCAATCGGTCGTTTCGGGAAAGAAATCGTTGCTGTTCTTTCTGGAGTTCGTTCTTCGGAATGCAGCCGCGCAACCACCCATAGTTCATGGCGGAGCCAGAAAACGCCGCCTTGCTCGATTCCGGGCTACCTCTTCGTACCGTCCATTGAAGAAGCGAACCTGGCAGAATACCGGTTTTTTGGCAGCCAAATCGCACGCATTCGAATTGGATCGATTTGTCTGCTGGGGTGCAGCTGAAGCCGAGAGCGCGGAGTTTCGTGGCCATCGTGGCCTCTTTTCCGTTTACTTCCGAAACAAGCCTTTCGACAAACGCCTTGTACTCGTTCATGGCAAGAGGCGGTGAAGCGGATGTATTGCTCGTAGCATCCTGGGCTTGCACACCGCTCCAGCCTTCAAGGAAGGCCAGGAGCGCAAAAGCCACATTGCGCGTTATTCCAAGCTGCGATCGACGAGCCAAAACCCCACCTCCGGCTCCCGCCTATTAGATTGACTTCAGCGTCCAGCCAACAATCTGGTCGGTGACCGATGTAAAGGCACGGCCCAATCCCTTGACGAAGCCCACGTTGTCGCCGCCGGCCGGAGCAGTGGCCCGGAAGACCTGCTGGGCACGCACTGTGCCGTTTCGATCGTTGAGGATCTTGGCGGAAATCTCCACCACGGCCTTGTTGCCAGACGCTGCGTCGATCTCGAAGGAGCGGATGTCGGTGACGACCTGATAATCGATCGCCAGTCCCTGCCCCGGCTTTCCGACGCCGCCGAGCTTGCCGGAATTCTCGAAGGCCTGGACGAGCTTCGACTGCACCATGCGCGGCAGCGTGTCGCTCCACTGGGCGCGCGACAGATACTGGATTTCGGAGGGTGAAACGCGGATGACGATCTGGTCGCTGTTCAGCGCCTTCAACGCCGTCGGATCGGCAATCAGGATCTGCCGGGTCTTGGCTGATGGACCGGTACCATCCACAGTGGCTGCAGAGAGATCAAAGGTGTCGTTCTTCGCCGCCGTCCCGCAGCCCGCCAGAAGCGCTGCCGTCAGCGGCAAAATAATCGCCGTCCCACGGATCCAGGAACGGCGCGACATCGAATGCGATAAACCCATATTACGCTACCTCTGAATTCCGTTTAGCGCCGCGTGCGCCCGTCATATTGTTTAACCGTCGGTCCGCCGAAAATGATCCGTTGCGGGTTCTGGTCGAAATTGGTGATGGCATTGTTGAGGTTGTTCGCGGTCCCGCGCAACTCGTTGATCAGCGTCTCGACATCACGCAATCCGCTGCCCGAGAACTTCTGCAGATTGTCGGCGATCGGCCCGATGCGGGCATTGACGTTGTCGGCGACCTTCTTGAACGATTCCAGCGTGGCGCGCGCCTCGGTGAAGAGCGAATTCGTATTGTCGGAGCCCAGCAGCGCGTCGACCTTGATGAGGATACCGTCGACGCGGGTCGAAGCAGAGTTCAGCTTGTTCGCCATCTGCTGGACGTCCTGGATCGTTTGGTCGATATCCTTGCGGCGGTCCGACACGGTGTTGGTCACGTCGCGGATGGAGGCAACGGCGGCGCGCGCATCCTTTGTCGCCTGGGCAATATCGTCGACAGAACCCTTGACCTTATTGGCGTCGATGGCGGCGACCAGCGTATCGACACGATCGAGCGTCACCTGCGCCTTCTTGCCGAATTCGTTATAGGTCGTGACCGTCTGATCGAATTTGGCGACCAGGCCCTTGAGATCGCCCGAGGCGTCGGCCACGTCGCGGCTCACCTTCTCGGCATTGGCCAGGATCGTGTTGATCTTCTTCGCATCGACGGCCTTCACCAAATCCTCGACGGCAGCAAGCGTCGAATCCACACGGCCTGAAACGTTCCGAACGGTGTTGGAGAGATCGCCGACACTCTGCAGGAAGCTGTCGATATTGCCGGAATTCTTGGCGAGCGCATCCGAGAAGGTCTCGGCATTCTGCAAGGTCTTGGTCAGCGGTCCGCGCGCATCGCGCACGAAGCCCTGCACGTCACCGACGGCATCATTGGCGCGGTCGAGGATCTTGTCGGCCGTTGCAAGCAGGTTGGTCACGCTCGACTGGTCGGCGACGATGACGGCGCGCTTGCCGCTTTCCAGCGCCTGCTGGAGAATGTTCTTGTCTTCCTTGCGGCCGCCCGAGAGCTCGATATAGGCCGCACCCGTCAGGCCCTGGATTTCAAGGGCTGCCTTGGTGGAGGGATAGATCGGCGCATCCGAGCGCACCTCGGTGAAAGCCAGCGAATATTGCGGATCGTCGGCATCGATGGACAGCGTCTGCACCGAACCGACCTGGATACCGTTGAATCGAACAGGCGAACCGACGCTCAAACCGTTGGCAGAGCCCGGAATGCGCACGATCAGCTCGGCCATCGGCCCGCTGCGGCCATATTCGGCCATCCAGTAGACGAAGCCGAATGCGGCCGCGATCACCAATACGGTGAAAAAACCGACGATCGTGTAGTTGGCTTTGGTTTCCATCGTCTCCGGTCACTTCCCGCTGTCATGCTGCGCCCGGGCCGCCGGCGCGTCGTCCTGCGGCACGATCGAACGCGCGCGCTTGCCCTTGAAGTAGGCCTGAACCCACGGATCGTCGTAGGCCAGCATGTCGTCGATCGTTCCTTCCACCATTACCCGCTTCTTTCCAAGCACGGCAATACGGTCGCAGACGGAAAACAGGCTGTCGAGGTCGTGGGTCACCATATAGACGGTTAATCCCAGGCTATCGCGCAGATTGGCGATCAGCTCGTCGAATTCCGCCGCACCGATGGGATCGAGGCCGGAAGTCGGCTCATCGAGAAAGACGAGTTCGGGGTCGAGGGCCAGTGCGCGGGCGAGCGCCGCGCGTTTGATCATGCCGCCTGAGAGTTCGGAAGGATATTTGTCGGCAGCGTCGGCGGCGAGCCCCACCATGCGGATCTTCAGATGCGCCAGTTCATCCATCAGCGTAACAGGCAGATCCAGATACTCGCGCATCGGTACCTGGATATTCTCCTTCACCGTCAGCGAGGAGAAGAGCGCGCCCTGCTGGAACAGCACGCCGAGCCGCATGTCGAGCGCATTGCGCTCCGGTTCATCCAGTTCGTCGAAATCCTGGCCCAGGATCTTGATGGTGCCGGAACGGCGCGGCAGCAGGCGGAGCACCGTGCGCATCAGCACCGATTTACCGGTGCCCGAAGCGCCGACGAAGCCGAGGATTTCACCGCGGTAGATATCGAGGTTGAGCTTGTCGAGAACCACTTTAGGCCCGAAACCGACCGTGACGTCGCGCGCCGACAGCACGACATCGCGTTCCGCTTCCCCGGCCTCGTTTCTGGTCGATTCGATTGGTTGCTGATCCACGCCGCCCGCCATGTCAGAAATCAATCGCTGCATAGAACATCGCAAAAAGTCCGTCCATCAGGATGACGACGAAAATCGCCTTCACGACGGCGGCCGTCACATGCTGGCCAAGCGATTCGGCACTGCCGCCAACCTTCAGGCCCTCAACGGCTGCGACGATGCCGATGACCAGCGCCATGAAGGGCGCCTTGATCATGCCGGCCAATATGGTCGAAAGCGTCACGGCCTCATGCAGGCGCGACAGGAAGGTGGCAAACGTAATGCCCGAATAAAGATAGGCGACCGCAGCCGCACCCCCGAGCGAGGCGAAGTTGGCAATCACCGTCAGCAGCGGTAGAGCGACTGTCAGCGCCACCAGCCGCGGGAAGATCAGCACGCCGATCGGGTTGAGGCCCATCACCTTCAGCGCGTCGACTTCCTCGCGCATCTTCATGGAGCCGATTTCGGCGGTGATGGCGCTGCCCGAGCGGCCGGCGATCATGATGGCGGTCAGAAGCACGCCGATTTCACGCAGCTGAAGAATGCCGACGAGATCGACGACAAAGATCTCCGCACCGAAATAACGAAGCTGGAAGGCGCCCTGCTGCGCGATGATCGCGCCGATCAGGAAGGACATCAGGAGGATGATCGGAACGGCGCGCACGCCCATATGGTCGATCTGGTTGACGATCGAGGCCGGCGAAACGCCGCTGCCGCGGCCGAACTTCATCTGCGCGCCGCGCACCGCCGATCCCAGGATATACATGGCGGCCGCCACATTGTCCCAGACATCGAGCGTCATCCGGCCGATCGGCGCGAAGATAAGCTGGGCGATCGRGAGCTTTTCCTTCTGCTCCGGCTCCTGCTTTTCAGGATCCTTGGAGAAGGTAGCGATCAGCTCGTCTATATGCTCGTTCGTACCCTCGAAACGAACCGCGCGGCCGGCCGCTTCCTGCTGTTTCTTTAGCCGGCAAAGTAGCCAGATGCCGGCCGTGTCGATATCGGTGACACTGGAAAGATCGAGCGTCAGGTCGCCGCTGTTGCTGCGCGCCAGTTTCTCGAAATCCTGCAGGACGAGGTGGATGTTGGCGCTGCGCCAATTGCCTTCAAGATGCACATGCTGCCCCGAGCCCTCGGCTCGGTCGTCCACATGCAGCGAGGCGGCGTTGCGTTTCTCGGACTTCAAATGACTTGTGTCTTTCAATGCTTGCAGCGACAGTTCCGACTCGCGAACCTTATCGTTCGCCGCCCAGCGCGTTAATATACAGAAGCACCGCGCAATTTCCATGCTCGCAGGAGAGCAATTATGCCGCGTCACCTTGATATCCAGATGAATTCATTCCCGATTGCCGGCACTTTCACCATTTCCAGAGGGGCGAAAACCTCCGCCGAGGTGATTACCTGCACGCTGAGCGAATCAGGCAAGAGCGGGCTTGGCGAATGCGTGCCCTATCGCCGCTATGGCGAGACGATTGAAAGCGTGCTCGCGCAGATCGAATCGGCCCGCCCGCTGATCGAGGAAGGCATTTCGCGCGCCGAACTTTTGCATGCCATGCCACCCGGTGCGGCGCGCAACGCCGTCGATTGCGCCCTTTGGGATCTGGAGGCCAAACTGTCAGGCAGGAGCGTCGCCTCCCGCCTCGATCTCAGGCATCTGAAGCCGCTGACCACGGCCTATACGATCTCGCTCGGTGAGCCCGACGTCATGGCAGCGCAGGTCCGCACACATGCGCAGCGCCCGCTTCTGAAGGTCAAGGTCGGCACCGGCGACGATGAAAGCCGTATCCGTGCGGTGCGTGAGGCGGCCCCCAATGCGGCCATCATTCTCGATGCCAATGAGGGCTGGCCGGAGGATCGGCTGGAACATCATCTGCGTATAGCGGCCGAAGCCAATATCGCGCTGGTCGAACAGCCGCTGCCGGCCGGTCGCGATGACATGCTGGCCGAGATCGCCCGCCATGTTCTCATCTGCGCCGATGAAAGCGTGCATCACACCGGCGATCTCGCAAGCCTCGCCGACCGCTATGACGCGATCAACATCAAGCTCGACAAAACCGGCGGCCTGACTGAGGCGCTGGAAATGAAGGAAGAAGCGCAGCGGCTCGGCTTCTCCATCATGATCGGCTGCATGGTCGGCACTTCGCTTGCGATGGCGCCCGCCGTTCTGTTGGCGCAGGACGCCGATTTCGTCGATCTCGATGGTCCGCTGCTCCTGGCCCGCGATCGCGAGCCCGGCCTGAATTATGCTGGCTCCCTGGTATTCCCGCCCGAAGCCAACCTCTGGGGCTGAAGGTAATAGGCGATGATGACAAGGGTGAGCCCGAAGGCGGCGACACAGGCCATCACGTAATAGCTGTAGAGGCCGAGCGCGGCGTAGATATAGCCTGACGCAATGGTCATCAGCCCCGAGGCCATGCCGATATAGAAGAAATAGGCGCCCTGGGCTGAAGCTTCCTGCGTCTCCTGCACCGTGGCGATGATGCGCCGCTGCACGCCGGTATGCACGAAGGCATAGGTGAAACCGTGCAGGCACTGCAGCGTGAAGAAGCCGAGAAAACTCGTCTCCGTCGGAAAGAACACCCAACGGCAGACGCTGACCGCACAGCCGAAGCGGATCAGCGTCCAGGCATTGAAGCGGCGGTTGAGGCGTCGGGAGAGGAAGAAGACCGTCACTTCCGAGGCAACGCCGGCACTCCAGAGAATGCCGACCTCTGTTCCCGAGAAGCCGAGATGGTGCCAGTAGATCGAGGAAAAGGCGTTGAGCAGCGCGTGGCTCGCCTGCTGGATCGAAACGCCGAGCAGCAGCAGGAGCAGATGCGGTTCCCTCAGCCCGCTGCCTGTCGTCGCCGGAAGGTTGATCGGCTGGCCGCGTCGCCGTGTCGGTCCGATGCGTGGACAGAAGATCGCCATGGCGATGGTCAAAATGAAGCCGAAGATCATGATTGGCAACACCATGCCGCCACCCCAGCGGCCGACCAGTTCGCCGCCGAGCATCGTCGAAACGATGAAGGCGATGGAACCCCAGACGCGCATCGAGCCATAATCCAGCCCCCAGCGGCGCACGCCTGATATCACGATGGATTCGACGACTGGCACATAGGGCGCGAAAGTGGCACCCTGCAGCGCAAAGACGATCAGCACCGACCAGAAGCTCGACGTCCAGTAGAGCGCCACCGCCGTCAGCAGCGATAGCGCCCCCGACCATAAGAGCACATGTGCGCGCTCCGGCATGCGGTCCGCAAAGACAGCCACGATCGGCGCGACGAGAACGCGCACGATCATCGGCACGGCCAGGATGGTGCCGATCTGATGATCGTTGAACTGGTGGGTCGAAAGCCAGACGGGGAAGAAGGGCAGGACGATACCGTTGACCAGCAGCGGCGCGYTGTAGCAAAGCGCGCTGAGCAGCCGGAAGCGCGGCGGCGCTCCCTCACCCGTCGAGGGATTTTGTGCGGGAATCATGATGGACCTGAAGGAAACTGTGCGTTGCCTAACACATCCAATCAAGCACGACTATGGCGAGAAATAGCCCAATCGAAACGATTAAAAAAAATAAACCAAAACGATTTAAAAAATAAATAGGGCCCGTCGCCAAGCGGCAACGGGCTAAATTCCTGGGTGTACCGGCAGAAAGCCCGCCGGCACGGTACGCGCGCAATATTCAGGCGGCCTGCGGGGCGAAATCACCCTCTTCAAGCAATTCGATGGAGGTCAGTGCCGGCACGTTGCTGGTCAGCGCGCGCCAGGTGATGAGTTCGAAAGTGCCGTCTTCATGCTCGACGATTGCCGTGCAGCTTTCGACCCAGTCGCCGGTGTTGATATAGCGGATGCCTTCCATATCCTCGATCACGGCGTGATGGATATGGCCACAGATGACGCCGTCGGCGCCGCTCTTGCGGGCTTCCTCGGCAACCACGCGCTGGAACTCGCCGATGAAATTGACGGCATGTTTCACCTGCAGCTTGGCCCAGGCCGAAAACGACCAGTAGGGCATGCCGAGACGGCGGCGGATCGCGGCAAGCACGATATTGATGCGGATCGCCGTGTCATAGGCCCAGTCGCCGAGATAGGCGAGCAGTCGGGCGTTGCGCACAACGACGTCGAATTCGTCGCCATGCAGGACGAGGTACTTCTTGCCGTCGGCGCCGTCATGGATGATGCGGTCGACGACTTCGATGCCGCCAAAATGTGTGCCCGGAAAGGCGCGCAGGAATTCGTCGTGATTGCCGGGGATATAAACGACGCGCGTACCCTTGCGCGCCTTGCGCAAGAGCTTCTGGACCACGTCGTTGCAGACCTGCGGCCAGTACCAGCTGCGCTTCAGGCGCCAGCCATCGATGATATCGCCGACGAGGTAGATCGTGTCAGCCTCGTGATACCTAAGGAAATCCAGCAGAAAATCTGCCTTCGCAGCCTTGGAGCCGAGATGCACATCGGAAATGAAGAGGGTGCGGAAGCGCCGGGGTTCCATCATGTCTATCACAAGCCTTTCCGCTCGTGTCCCATCGTTCTTCGTCTAGCCTTCCAAAATCAGACTCGTGTATCAGGAAGATGACAAAACGCAGGAAAGCCCTGCGAAGCCGATCAATCCACCGGTCAGAGCGTCCCTGGTGAAGTGCCGCAATCCGATCAGGGAAGGCTCTAATGTCAGCTCCCCTTTACCGTCCGGGTCAAAAAGTTCCCCTGCGGCCATTTCCGTACTGTCCAGGCCGGTCGATTGATGTATGGAGGAGTCTTCAAAAGACTTTGAAGGACGATTGGAAGCGGCGATGGATCACCAGGAAAAATCCCAGGAAAAAGCCAAGACGGAAACGAATCTGACGGGCGGCAGCCTCGACGAACAGGCGCTTTTCTTCCACCGCTATCCGCGCCCCGGCAAGCTGGAAATCCAGGCGACCAAGCCGCTCGGCAACCAGCGCGACCTGGCGCTCGCCTATTCTCCCGGAGTTGCCGCTCCCTGTCTCGCCATTCGTGACAATCCGGAACAGGCGGCCGACTACACGTCCCGCGCCAACCTCGTCGCCGTGATTTCGAACGGTACTGCCGTTCTCGGTCTCGGCAATATCGGCCCGCTTGCCTCCAAGCCGGTCATGGAAGGCAAAGCCGTTCTCTTCAAGAAATTCGCCGGCATCGACGTCTTCGATATCGAAGTGGATGCTGCAAGTGTCGAGCAGATGGTTTCCACCGTCGCTTCGCTGGAGCCGACCTTCGGCGGCATCAACCTCGAGGACATCAAGGCACCGGAATGCTTCCAGATCGAGAAGCAGCTGCGCGAGAAGATGAAGATCCCGGTCTTCCACGACGACCAGCATGGCACCGCGATCATCGTTGCCGCCGCGATCCTCAACGGGCTGGAACTCGCCGGTAAGAAGATCGACGAGGTCAAGATCGTCGCCTCCGGTGCCGGTGCGGCGGCACTTGCCTGTCTTAACCTGCTCGTGACGCTCGGCGCCAAGCGCGAAAACATCTGGGTCCACGATCTCGAAGGCCTCGTCTATGAAGGCCGCGTCGAGCTGATGGACGAGTGGAAGGCAATCTACGCCCAGAAGAGCGACACCCGCACGCTCGCCGACAATATCGGTGGCGCCGATGTCTTCCTCGGCCTGTCCGCTGCCGGCGTGCTGAAGCCGGAACTGCTTGCGCAGATGGCCGACAAGCCGCTGATCATGGCGCTCGCCAACCCGACGCCGGAGATCATGCCGGATCTCGCCCGCGCCGCGCGGCCCGATGCGATGATCTGCACCGGCCGGTCGGACTTCCCGAACCAAGTCAATAACGTCCTCTGCTTCCCCTATATTTTCAGGGGCGCGCTGGATTGTGGCGCCGAGACGATCAACGAGGAAATGAAGATGGCCGCCGTGCGCGCCATCGCGGCCCTCGCCCGCGAGGAGCCTTCGGACGTCGCCGCCCGCGCCTATTCCGGCGAAACCCCTATTTTCGGCCCTGACTATCTCATCCCCTCGCCCTTCGACCCGCGTCTCATCCTGCGCATCGCGCCTGCCGTCGCCAGGGCCGCTGCCGAAAGCGGTGTCGCGCGTCGCCCGATCGCCGATTTCGATGCCTATCTCGACCAGCTGAACCGCTTCGTCTTCCGCTCCGGCTTCATCATGAAGCCGATCTTTGCGGCCGCGAAGACGGCAGAGCGCAAGCGCGTCATCTTCTCCGAAGGCGAAGACGAGCGCGTGTTGCGCGCCGCCCAGGTGCTGCTTGAAGAAGGCATTGCCGAGCCGATCATCATCGGCCGTCCGCAGGTCATCGAAACGCGCCTGAAGCGCTACGGGTTGCGCATCCGCCCGCTACAGGATTTCGAGGTCATCAACCCCGAGGACGATCCGCGCTTCCGCGAATATGTCGATCTTTATCTGCAGCTGGTCGGCCGCCGCGGCGTCATCCCGGAAGCCGCCCGCACCATCGTGCGCACCAACACGACCGTCATCGGCGCCCTGGCGTTGAAGCGCGGTGAAGCGGATGCGCTGATCTGCGGCCTCGAAGGCCGTTACGAGAAACATCTGCGCGACGTGCGCCAGATCATCGGCAAACGTAAGGATGTCTGTGATTTCTCAGCCCTCAGTCTGATGATCTCGCAGCGCGGTGCGACCTTTTTCACAGACACCTATGTGACCTTCAATCCGACAGCCGAGGAAATCGCCGAGGCGACGGTGCTCGCTGCCGAGGAAATCAAGCGTTTCGGCATCACGCCGCGCGCCGCCCTCGTCTCGCATTCGAACTTCGGCTCGCGTGAATCCGAAAGCGCTACCAAGATGCGCAATGCGCTGCAGTTGGTGCGCGAGGCGGCCCCCGATCTCGAAGTCGACGGCGAAATGCACGGTGAAAGCGCGATCTCCGAGGAGCTGCGCCGTCGTGTCATGCCGCACACGACGCTGCATGACGAAGCCAACCTGCTGGTCTTCCCGAACCTCGATGCGGCCAACATCACCCTCGGCGTGGTCAAGTCGATGACCGACGGATTGCATGTGGGCCCGATCCTGCTCGGCACGGCAATGCCCGCCCATATCCTGGCGCCGTCGGTGACCTCGCGCGGCGTGGTCAACATGGCGGCGCTTGCTGTCGTCGAGGCATCGCAGCCGGCTTGAGCCGGTTGCCCGTTCTCATTTGAAATCAGGCCTATCTCAAAATCAGGGACTCCGTATCGACCGGCGTCCCTGATCAGCCAGCGCATCGGCGCGCTCATTGCCATCGGTGCCTGAATGGCCCTTGCACCAGGCGATACCTATCATCGGGTTCTGCGTTAGCTCGACATCGAGGGCCTTCCAGATCTTCGCATCTGATATCACCCGGTTTCTGGCCTTGCCGTTCGGGTTGCTTTTCTTCCAGCCATTGTTTCTCCAGATCGGACGCCAGCCGTTGCAGCCTTCCACGGCATAGACGGAATCCGACCAGATGACCGCCGCTGCATCAGCTGCTGTGCGGTTGATCCATATTGCCGCCTCGAGCACCGCGGTCACTTCCATCGTGTTATTGGCCGTATCCTTTGCGCCGCCGAAGCCGGATGCGATTTCGACGCCATCGCGATAGGCGACAAAGGCCCATCCCCCGTGGCGGGAGCCGGRCTCAAARCAACCGTCCACGAAAACGTGAAGTCCGCCTCGGGCATCCGGTATTGCCCAAGTCGTTTCCGCGGCGGCAGCTTCGTCAGAAATATCTGTCATGTCAGCTGTTTAGCTATGAACCTTTTTCCGGGCGGGTGCAGGAGAGATTGGAATGGAACCATCAGGCTTGCTGGATAAGGTCGCAAAAATGCGCTAGGAATTACTCCGAGCTTATTAAGGGAAATACGTTAAGACAAAGCGCGGTGGATTGAAGCCGCAATCGACAGATAAATGCTTTTCTCTTTCCGGAACGACGTCGTGAAGCGCCGAAACCTGTATCTCGTTTTCTATCTGGCATTCGCGGCTCCTGCGGTGGCGCAGACCAATGCGATCTGCGAGGATCTGCGCGGGCGCCTTGCCGACTTGCCGCAATCGATCGGCAATAACGGCCTGGAGATGCGCCAATATGCGGGCGCGCTTGCCGAACAGAACCTGGAATTGCGTAAGGTGCGCGGCGATCTGCGTCGGTATGGCTGTACCTCAGGCAGCATGGTGGTCGTCGGCGGCGAGAATGCCGGCTTCTGCACCGAGCTCGAGCAGGCTGAAGTCAAGATGGTGGACAATATCAGCTTCCTTCAGGATCGCCGGAACGAATTGCGCCAGTCCGGTACGGATGCGGCCCGCGAGGGCCTGATGGCCGCACTCGAGGACAATGGCTGCAACAGCGACAGCTTTGGCGAACCCGCTCCGAGCGACGTCTATGCTCCAGCTCCGAGCATCGAAGAGCAGGCCATGCGCGGCGACACGTTCATTCCGCTCGGCGGCGGCGAGCACTATGGCCTGCCGCGCGCCGAAATGCTCTCGCCTGTCAGCACCATCTGCGTGCGCACCTGCGACGGCGGCTTCTTCCCGATCAGCAACAACGCCACTTCGGTGGATTTCGGCCGCGATGCGGCGACCTGCTCGAAGATGTGCCCAGGCGTCGAGACGGAGCTCTTCTATCGCGACGTTTCCAGCACCGAGACCTCGAACATGATCTCGACGGCGACGGGAACGCCCTACAGCGAGATGAAAAACGCCTTCGCCTACAAGACCCGCGCGCCCGGCGAAAAATCCGCCTGCTCCTGCAATCTGACTGCCTATTACGAGCAGATGCGCAAGAGCCAGGCTGCCTATGCGCCGGCACCCGAACCGAAGGGCTCGATTACGACGATCAAGACGGAAGCCCCGAAGGCCGCGAGCGCGCCGCCTGCCCCGCAGCCGCAGGTGGCGGATCGTCCCTATGACCCCGCCGGTAACAAGGTCCGTCAGGTCGGCCCGCAATTCCTCGCCGGCGATCAGGGCAAGATCGATCTCGCCAATCCTGCAACATCGGGCCCGCAGCCCCAACAACAGCAGCAATAGGGTACGATCTCGGCCGTCGGGACAGCGTCTTCAGTTTGAGGCGCGATGCTCCCTGAACGCTGCCGCCAGCGTGCGCAGTGCCGCGCGCGATTTGGCATCCGTCAGCGTCGAGTGCAGCACGACCTCCGAGGATGGTAGCGACGGCAGGCCGAACCGCTCGCTGACCTCGACCGTACCGACGGGTGCCAGGCGATAGGAAAAGGTCGAGACAGCAAGCCCGGCCGAAACGGCTGCTGTCACAGCCGAAGAGCCGCCGCCGAGGAAGACTTCCGCCCAGGGAATGCCCGCCGCATCGAGCGCCCGGGTGCAGACATCCCGCACCCTGCAGTTGGGCGACAGTGCTGCAAGACGCAGCGGCTCACCGCGGCGATATTCGAATTGCGGCGTTGCGAACCAGCCGAAATGCTCCGGTGCCAGAACCTCGCCGTCGCGCCGGTCCTCGTCCCGACGGACGATCGCCGCATCCAGATCGCCGCGGTCGAAGGCTGCAAGCAACTCGCAGGAATTGTCGAGCCGGACCTCGATCGTCAGCCCCGGATCATGGGCATTGAGGCGCGCAAGCAGCGTCGGCACTTCCGGGCCGGCGACATGGGCCGCAATGCCCAGCCTGAAATGACGGCGCGACGAGGAAAGTGCGGCGACCGCCCGGTCATGGGCCGCGAGGAATTCCCGTGCGGCATCAAGAAATACCGCGCCCTGTGCGGAAAGCCGCACCAGCCGCGGCGTGCGCTCGATCAGCCGGTGGCCGAGCCGCTCTTCCAGCCGTTTCAGCTTGACGCTGATCGCGCCCTGCGTGCTGCCAAGCTCACTGGCGGCGCGGGTGAAGCTCTTGTTCTCGGCGATCGTCACGAAGGCCTGAACGGAATCGACATCGAGCATGGTCATGGCATCTATCCGAAATTGTTGTGTCTGAAATAGTTAATCATCCAATTCTGTAATGTTCAAGCTCTGCTTATGCTGACGCAAATGGACGACATCGGATGTCACCGTTGTATGTCTCAACGTCGAAAGGCCAAAGCATGACCCCTGCCTCCCCTCCTTCCTCACGTTTCAGAGGCATTATCGCCCTGATGGCCGCTTGCCTCTCCTCGCTCATGTTCGGCCTTGAAATATCGAGCGTCCCGGCAATTCTGCCGACGCTTGAAAAGGTGCTGCATGCCGATTTCAGCGCGCTGCAATGGATCATGAACGCCTACACGATTGCCGTCACCACCGTGCTGATGGCGGCCGGCACCTTTGCCGATCGTTACGGCCGCAAGCGCGTCTTCCTCATCGGCATTACCGCCTTCGGCCTCACCTCGCTCGTCGCCGGCCTTGCGCAGGATGCCTCGCTGCTGATTGCTGCCCGCTTTCTGCAGGGTATGAGCGGCGGCATCATGCTGATCTGCCAGGTCGCCGTTCTCTCCCATCAATTCCGGGAGGGCCGCGCCCGCAGCATGGCCTTCGGCTGGTGGGGCATCATCTTCGGGATCGGCCTCGGCTTCGGCCCGATCATCGGCGTTGCCATCGTGGCAGCCGCCGGCTGGCAATGGGTGTTTCTCATTCATGCGGTCCTTGCCGTCATCACCATAGCCCTCGCTGTGACAGGCATTGAGGAATCGCGCGACCCGGGTGCGGGACGGCTTGATATTGCCGGCATCGCCACCCTTTCACTATCGGTCTTCTGCCTCGCCTTCTTCATCACGCAGGGGCCGGCCCTGGGCTTTGCCAGCCCCACGGCACTCGCCATTATCGCTCTTTGCGCGGTAAGCCTTATCGCCTTCGTCATTGCCGAGTGGCTGAACCCGCGGCCCATGTTCGATGCCTCGGTCTTCCGCATCCGCACTTTCTCGGGTGCGATCATCGGCTCGGCTGCCATGAACATCAGCTTCTGGCCCTTCATGATCTATCTGCCGATCTGGTATCAGGCCGGCCTCGGCTACGGCAGCCTTGCCGCCGGTCTCTCGCTGCTGGCCTATACGCTGCCGACCCTTGTCGTGCCGCCGTTTGCCGAGCGTCTTTCGCTCCGCTACCGGCCGGGCCTCGTCATTCCCGGCGGTCTCTTCACCATCGGCCTCGGCTTCCTGTTGATGAAGTCTGGCAGCGCCGCCACCGAGCCAAGCTGGCTGACCATGATGCCTGGCGCCCTGCTCTCAGGCATCGGATTGGGCTTCACCAACACTCCGGTCAGCAATACGACGACGGGTGCCGTCTCCAGCGATCGTGCCGGCATGGCCTCCGGTATCGACATGAGCGCCCGTATGATCTCGCTCGCCATCAACATCGCCGTCATGGGCTTCATCCTCTTCAACGGCGTCTTCTCGCATCTGAAGAGCGTCCTGCCGTCATCGATGGCGGCGGACGATCTCCGCTTGGCTGCCGAACGCATTTCCGCCGGCAATATCGCCTCCCTGCCCGATATCCCGGCCGCGACGGTGCATGATGCGCTCGTCCAGGGATTCGGCGCAGTCATGCTCTACGGCGCCGTCGGCGTCTGGCTGATGGCCGCCGCGAGCTTCCTCGTCTTCGGCCATTGGAAAGCCCCTGTTTGCGCCAGGGAATGCGATAGCCAGCCAGCCCAATGATGCAGACCCGCGCCGGCTCAACCCGGCGCGGTCTAGCCTTCAACCTGCCCCCAGCCGTCATGGAAGACCAGTTCTTCCAGCGGCATCCTTTGCCGCCAGCCTTTGACCGCCAGTTCCGGCTGCTCGTAGAGCCGTTCGACGAAGCCGGCGCAGAGCCAGCCCACCACCTCGATATGATCGGGAATGCCGAGGATTTCCTTCAGGTCGCCCTCGCGAAAGATGCTGACCCAGCCGATGCCGACGCCTTCCGCTCTGGCAGCAAGCCACAGGTTCTGGATGGCGCAGACGGTGGAATAGCTGTCCATACGCGGATTATGCGTGCGCCCCAGTACCACGCTGCCGCTGCGGGTAGGATCGCAGGTCACGCAGATGCCGAGTGGCGCCTCGACAATGCCTTCGAGCTTCAGCGAACGGTATTTTTCCTGCCGTTCGCTGTCGAACATGCGGGCCGCTTCCTCATTCGCCTTCATGAAAGCATCGCGCACCCGCGCCCTGACCTCGGCACTCTTCACCAGAATGAAATTCCACGGCTGCATGAAGCCGACCGAAGGCGCGTGATGCGCCGCCGTCAGCAGCCTTGTGACGAGATCATCCGGCAAGGGATCGGGCAGGAACTGGCTACGCACATCGCGCCGCGTCATGATCGCATGATAGACGGCCTCGCGTTCGGCCGCAGAAAAACCGGATGCCGGGCAAGCGGCATCATCAATGGGTCGCATCGTCAAATCCCCAACAACGCAACCGCCCGCCGTCCGCGCGGGTTGGGTCTATCTTGCCAGGCCGGTCTTCTGACTTGGCTTCATTCGCTTCGCCGCAGCCTTCCCGGCCTTGCGGCCAGTGGCGTGATAAGCGGCAAGCGTCAGCCTTACAGCGTTGGGCACGTTCCGGTCTCGCACCGGATTCCCGATTCTCCCGCCTGTGAAAACGGGCACCTGACGGCTGATCTATGGCGTGGAAACGGCATGGCGGCAAGCTGCATGCGACATTCATTTCGTGGACAGTCCGGAAATGCTGGCCTAGAACGAAACCCGAATCCGACTGGCGCCGAAAGCGCCCCTTCATTCTCATTGCATTCCGGTTGCCCGTGTCCCGTCTAACGCCGATGATCCTCGCGGTCGCCCTGTTCATGGAACAGATGGATTCGACCGTGATTGCCACCAGCCTGCCTGCGATTGCTGCCGATATAGGCACTTCGCCGATCGCATTGAAGCTTGCGGTAACGAGCTACCTCGTGGCCTTGGCGATCTTCATTCCGATCAGCGGCTGGATGTCGGATCGCTTCGGTGCCCGCAATATTTTCCGCCTGGCGATCTTTGTCTTCATGGTCGGCTCCGTCGCCTGCGCTTTCTCCAATTCCATCGCCGCCTTCGTCATCTCCCGTCTCATTCAGGGTGCCGGCGGCTCGATGATGACGCCGGTCGGGCGATTGCTGCTGGTACGCGGTACGCCACGTCACCAGCTGGTGAATGCCATGGCCTGGCTCACCATTCCGGCGCTGATCGGCCCGATCATGGGACCGCCGATCGGCGGCTTCCTGACGACCTATCTCAGCTGGCACTGGATCTTCTGGATCAATGTGCCGATCGGCATTATCGGCATCATCCTCGTCACCCGCTTCCTGCCGGCTGTCGAACCGCGCAGCCCGAAGCCGATGGATTTTCCGGGTTTCTTCCTGTCGGGCATCGGCTTTTCCGGTTTCGTCTTCGGCCTTTCGGTCATCAGCCTGCCGGCGGTTCCCGTCATCTACGGTTATGTTACCGTCGCTGTCGGCATCCTTTCCGGCATCCTCTATTTCATCCATGCCAGGCGCACGCCGCATCCGCTGCTCGACCCGAAAATGTTCCGCTATCCGATGTTCCGGGCATCGATCCTCGGCGCCTCGAATTTCCGCATGGGGCTCGGCGCGTTACCCTTCCTCATGCCGCTGATGCTGCAGCTCGGCTTCGGCATGACCCCGCTGCAATCAGGCTCGATCACCTTCGTCAGCGCGCTCGGTTCGATGGGCTCGAAATTCGCCGCCACCCGCACCTACAATGCCTTCGGCTTCCGTAACGTCATTGCGCTGACCACCTTCCTCGCCGCGATCTTCCTCGGTGTGAACGGCCTCTTCACCGTCGAAACGCCGCTCTATGTCATCATGGGCTGTCTTCTCGTCGGCGGCCTGCTGCGTTCCATGGCCTTCTCAGGCGTCAACGCCATGGCCTTCGGCGATGTGGACGAGGCCGACAGCAGCCAGGCAACCGCCATCAATGCGGTGGCGCAGCGCATCTCCATGGCCATGGGCGTTGCCGTCGCCGGCACGATCCTGGAAATCTCATCGAGCTTCCACGGCGGCAAGCTGCTGGTTTCCGATTTCCATATCGCCTTCTTCATCGTCGCGGCGATCTCCGCCCTTGCCTGCATCACCTTCCTGCGCCTGCCCGCCAATGCCGGAGAGGAACTGACGACGCGCCGCCGCAAGAACCGACATGCAGAGCCGGAAGAGGCACAAGGAGAGGCAATGGCGGAAAGCCGCTGAAAACCTCACGGATCGGTCATTTTCTCTCACAGATTCCGCGTGACAACTCCCATCGGCATAGCTACATAGGCTGCATGTCGATTTCGTCCGTTTATGCATCGCGATTTTATTCGTACCGCTGCTTCCAGCGGATGCGGGTCTGTGCGTAGACGAAACTAACGCAACGACAAACCCGAACAGCCGCTAGTCAACCTGGCGGCTTTTTTGTTCCGCACGGTATGACCAAACAGGAGAGCATACCGTGACTGACACTATTGATGATCTTCGCATCGTCGAGATCACCCCGCTGACCAAACCTGCCGATATCATCTCGGAAATCCCGCGTGACGCCGCCGTCACCGAGACCGTGACCGGTACGCGCGACACGATCCACAACATCCTCACGGGCAAGGACGACCGCCAGCTCGTCATCATCGGCCCCTGCTCGATCCATGATCCGGCAGCCGCTCGCGAATACGCCTCCCGCCTGGTCGAGCAGCGACGACGCCTCTCCGGCGATCTCGAAATCGTCATGCGCGTCTATTTCGAAAAGCCCCGCACCACTGTCGGCTGGAAGGGCCTGATGAACGATCCGCATCTCGACGGCAGCTACCGTATCGAGGAGGGCCTGCGCCTCGCGCGCCGCCTGCTGCTCGACATCAACGCCATGGGCCTGCCGGCCGGCTGCGAATTCCTCGATACGATCACGCCGCAATATATCGCCGACCTCGTCAGCTACGGCGCCATCGGCGCGCGCACGACCGAAAGCCAGATCCACCGCCAGCTCGCCTCGGGTCTCTCCTGCCCGATCGGCTTCAAGAACGGCACGGATGGCGGCGCGCGCATCGCGCTCGATGCGATCATGGCGGCTTCCCAGCCGCACCATTTCCCGGCCGTCACCAAGGACGGACAGGCAGCGATCGCCTCGACGCGCGGCAACGAGGACTGCCACATCATCCTGCGCGGCGGCAAGCGCCCGAATTATGAGGCGGCAGACGTCCAGGCCGTTATCACCGAAGCCGTCAAGCTCGGTGTCGACCCGCGCATGCTGATCGATGCCAGCCACGCCAACAGCGGCAAGGATCCGATGAACCAACCGAAGGTCGTCCGCGCCGTCGCCGGCCAGATCGTCGCCGGCAATGACCATATCAAGGGCATGATGATCGAGAGCAACCTCGTCGCCGGCCGCCAGGATCTCGTCCCCGGCAAGCCGCTCGTCTACGGCCAGTCGATCACCGACGGCTGCATCGGTTGGGACATGTCGGTCGACGTGCTCGAGGATCTCGCCAAAGCCGTCCGCGACCGCCGCAAGGCAGCTGTCGCTGCCTGAGTTGCCGCGGGCAAACCCCGCCGCCCATTCACAGGGCGGTGGGGTGGTCAGCCGGGTTTTTGCTGGCAACAGGTTCGAGATCCCAACGGGGACGAACGTATATGCTTCTCCATATACGTCTGAGCGTTGGCATTTCGCACCGATCGCCGGAACGATCACCAACATTCGCTGCGTCGACTTTAACGTCTACCTCAATGCTGACGGAACGATCACGGCTGGTGCCGCTCACAATGTGAAACGTACGATCGAATATCCTGCAGGGGTTTTCCACACGGTTTCTTGGGGTGGCGTTGCGACCCTGAGCAAACCGAATGCGATCATGAAGCAGCGGGCAGACGTCCTTCAGTCATCTGTCGATGGGAAACCCTTATCGATCCCTGCTGCCGCGTTGTTCGGAGAACGGACGGTCAACCTTTCCAATGGCATTGCGCTTCCGACCGTCGTTATCCTGCGGCCTGCACCGTCCTGGGAATTCCGGATGGGAACGTCGCTTCCGACCAAGGAAACAGTGGGACGATCAACCCGACCACTGGCACTCGAACCTTCGGGTCATTTTATATCGAGGCTGAAATTATCGGCGTTGATGGCGCTCGGTCCTATGTGGCTTTCGGGGATAGCCTGACCTTCGGGACCGGCGATGAACAAGCATCCGGTCCCAAATACAGTTCCGGTATCATTCCTCGGCTCTTTGATAAGTACGGCCTACCATATCTCAAGATCTCCATCGGCAACCTCACGGCCTCTGGGCTGGCAACCAACGGGGCGGCAACCCTTGCAACCCTTCTTGACGGTGCACCGTTCACAGACGGAGTTAATGCTCTCGGCGTCAACGACTTTGCTACCTATGGCAATGCGGACGTCCCGCTGATGTTCAGCAGGTTTCAGTCGCTATATGGTCTCTTTGCCGGGAAGCGGGTTCACCAGCAGACAATCACTCCGCGAACTGACAGCAATGACGGCTACACGACGCCAGGAGGCCAGTCGCCGAAAACCGGTATGGCAACCATGCCGGCGTGTAATGACCTGATCCGCGTGGGCCTCCCGAATGTCCACAATGTCATTGACCGGGCGGACAGCGCAATGTCTGCGCGCAATTCGAATGTGTGGGGTGGTCCGCCCTGGCCCCCCGTCAAGACGGATGGCGTTCATTCGGTGTCAGCGAAGAATGCCAACGAGGTGGCAGTGTTGACGCTCCCGGCTTGGCGCCCCACAGCCCCATCGTCAAAGGCGCGCTGAATGTGTGTCAGAGTCACATCTGTGCGTCTTGTGATGCCCTACCAGATCCATAGGACCGATCACCTTCACCTAGAGGTAGGCCCACGATAACGGGAGTTAAAGCGTTCCGAAGTTCATTTAGATGCCAGAGAATTTGTTGGGCCCGCTCCCTTGTTTTCATTGTTTGGCCATGAACTGTGGCGTCCAAGATCTGAAAATTAATGTGGTTATTGCGGCTCAAGAAACTCTGAAGAGGATAGGCCCCTTCTATCTGCCGAATAAGATCCTCGGAAAAGTTGGGTCTGATTTCATCTGTTTCCGAGGTGTTGTTCATTGCGTTATGAATTGCCATTTCGGCCAACCCTGCCAGCCTGGATATAGTGTAGGCAGCATGCAATTTTCCTTTTCGTTCCACTTCGAGCGCCGCGTTGCGGGTTTCCTGAAGTTCCTGTCTCTGAACTTCAATTTGCTCCTTCAGTAATTGGGAATTGCTGTCGGCCGATTTGCGAGTTTCCTCCACCGTCCACTTGGCTGCAATGAGTGCCATGAACCCTGCTGCCGCTGTGGCAAATGCGGATGCTGCGCCCACGACAACGCTCCATTCGGAAGCACCCCAAGACATAGTCACTCCTACGTTCGCCTTTGGGCGGACATTACCTCCTCTTGGGAAATAGGAAAGCACCCCCGCTCCCGCGAACCGAATGGTCTGACCGGACGATTGTTATACACGTGTTGACGTGCAATTCTGTAAGGTAATTGGGGACGGTGCACATGGCGGTAACGACATTCGCTTCTCCGCCATGGTGGAGAATTGCTCTTGCGTTAGCAGTAGTGCCTTTGGTGGCATCCTTCGCATACGCTGTTTTCAGCCCCGCCTATCAGGGYCTGCCGGATATGACCGAACGCATTATCCGAACAACCCAAGTCGTTGCATTCATCGGTGCCTATCCGCCAACTCTTGTACTGGGAATTCCATTGCTGCTCTATCTGAGGGGACGCATAGGGCCGTCCCTTGCAAATTGTGTGATGGCTGGAGCCTTGGTGGCGACCTTGCCCTGGATATGCCTGGTCCTATTTTTCGGCCCGGATCAGGCTTCTACTGATGACCACGTCACCTACCAAAACGGAATGATGACATGGTGGGGATTTCTGGAAGCTGTCGAATTGCTCGCAGAAATAACGGTATTCGGTATTGCTGCCGGCGCCTTGTTTTGGCTTTTGGCCGCCGCAGGCGTCAAGAGTCACCCCGCTTCTCAAAGTGAATAGCGGCCCCACCGCCCCATCATCATCTGCCTCTGAGGATTTCAGGAACTACGAGTTTTGGATTGCATAGATGAACAGAGCGGTCCACGCCGAACCAATTACAAACACCACTGACCAGAGCCACATTGCTTCTTTTATGACGCGCTCGTTTTTCCTGAGGACGTGCATTAACAACGACAATATAAATAGAAGGTAAGCTTGCGGGGAAAGAAGTATCATGAAAAATAGTGGTCCACGTAATTGGGCCGCGTCGGAAATTTCTTCACAAATGCTGTCGTATGACGTCGGTAATCTAGCTAAAATGTAGAGAGATACGAAGTATATTACAAATATAATGATCATCGATTTTCTTATAAAATGAGTTTTACTCAAAGCCATATCTCGCGGTAGACCTGTATTGCGTCGTGTGCTTAATCTATCGTCGTACTCGAAGTTGTATTCCGAAGCAACTTCTCACCGCCCCATCATCTCTGGAGACTTGTGGCATGCCGGCGTTGATGCAATCATGACAGCTTACGATTGAACATTTGAAGGACATGAAAGTTGACTGCCACTCTCGCGCGCTCGCTTTTTGCCTGTTGCTTAGTGTCAGCCTTGGGATCCAATGCCGAACGCGCCAAGGCTGACACAGCTGATAGCCCCAGCGTTTTTGAACTAGGTAGCTCGCTAGATGAGGCCCGGCGCATTTCAAGCCAGCGGGGTTGGAACGTAAGGGTGCTTTCACCTGAGCTTCCCGGTCAATGGTATGTTGATGGCGCAGAAGTTGGTCTTTTCGTTTGCGATAACAACCAAATCGCCGCTGTGACGAAAACACGAGATGGCGGCGTTGATGAGTTTGCCTCGATCGTGTTCTATTCGTTCACAGTAAAGTATGGTCGACCGGAGACGACCGTAGTGGCATTTCCGTTGGGACTGAACACCGTTTCAAGTATCGATTCAAGATTCGCCCCGGCCGGAGGAGAATCTGTTTCGGTGCAACTCCAAAGCATCGGAGGGCACTCAAGAGTTACTGTGAACCGTGCTTCTGAAACATCGTGTCCGGTGGAAACAGACCCCGCAAATCAGTGAGCCACCGTCCCATCATCATTTGCTTGGAAAATCGGAGACCTTCATGAAGGTAATAGCTCACTAATTCTGCGAGGCATTCATGGACGATTCACCGCAGCCAGCAAGATTGCGGATTGCAAAACTCATCGTAATTTTGACTGTTACCTGGCTGTTTCTCGGCGGTATCTCGTCGATTGTGGTGATGGGAGGTTCCAGTTTCATACCTTCTGCAGATTGGACGTCTGAGACACGTCTTCCGCGCATCATCTTAGGCCTGCTGTCCACCGCTTTTCTTGTCTGGGCCGCATGGAAAGGTGGCAAACGGGCTCGACGGAACGAACTGAACCTTGCCCTCTCAGGTGCAGCGTGTCTTGGGTATTTGACGGGAAGCAACATCCTGTTCATTTGGCCGATACTGCTCCCATTGTTTGCAGGTCATCAAGTTGCGCTCCCGTTCACGGTAGTTAAAGCAATTGACCTCGGTGGAGCGAAATGCCCGTCGAGAGTTGTCTTTGAACAGATGCCCTTCCTACACCAATTTTGCCGTGATCGTGAAAAGGTAAGATTGAGCCTGTCGTCGGGTGAACGTATCGTTGCAGTCGGTTGGGGAACGCAATACGGATTGTACGCGCACGAATTGCGCGCCTCGGACGTTAGAGGCCCCCGCTGACAGTCATTGCCGTGCCGGCCCAGAGCCCCACCGCCCGCTCATCAAATGGCGGTGTGCCCTCTCAAGATCCTACCGGGAAATACCGCACATAGGCGAATTCCTCGCCATCCGGCGACCAGTTCGGCACATTGATCGTGCCCTGCCCGCCGAAGAGCTCGAACAATTCCGTCAGGTTGCCGCCATCCATGTCCATCATTCTCAAACGCACATTCAGATCGCGCGGATGGTCGAAGACATCGGGGTCGTAGGAGAGGATCAGCACCTTGTCGTTGTTGGGTGACGGATGGGCGAACCAGTTTCCGTAATTGTCTGATGTCACCTGGTGGAGACCTGTGCCATCGGGATGGATGCGCCAGATCTGCATCAGCCCGGTGCGGCTGGAGTTGAAATAGATCCACTGCCCGTCTACCGACCAGTCCGGCCCGTCATTGCGGCCCTCGCCATGCGTCAGCCGCTTCTCCTCGCCGCCGTCTACGGAGATCGTATAGATATCAAAAACCTGGTCGCGGATGCCGCAATAGGCAAGCTCGCGCCCATCCGGTGACCAGCCATGCCAGTAGGACGGCAGATTCTTGGTGATCAGCCGCGGCTTGCCGCCCTCGATCGGCAGGATATAGATCGCCGACTTGCCGAATTCGGTCTTGTCGGAAATGACGATCTCTTCGCCATCGGGCGAAATGCCGTGGTCATTGTTGCAGTGGACCGCAAAGCCAGTGTCGACCTTCTCGACAAGATCGCTGCCGTCGAGCCGCAGGCGGTAGAGCAGCCCGTCGCCATTGATCAGCAGATAGGCGCCGTCGCGCGAGAAATTCGGCGCCTCCACCAGCGCCTCCGTCTGCCAGACGACGCGGCTTTCGCCTCTCTTGACGTTATAGATCTCTACCGAACTGCGCATGTGCCCCCTCCCGGAAGTCTCAAAATCAGCGATCCCGGAACCGGTTGGTGATCGGGTAGCGCCGGTCGCGGCCGAAATTCTTCTTGGTGATCTTCACGCCCGGTGCCGACTGGCGGCGTTTGTACTCGGCGAGATAGAGYAGATGCTCGATGCGATGCACCGTCTCGACATCATGGCCGCGCGCCACGATCTCCTCGACCCCCATTTCCCGCTCCACCAGGCATTCCAGGATATCGTCGAGCACGGGATAAGGCGGCAGCGAATCCTGGTCCTTTTGATCAGGCCGAAGCTCGGCCGACGGCGCCTTGTCGATGATATTGTGTGGGATGACCTCGCCCGAGGGGCCGAGCGCATCCGGCGGCACATTCTCGTTGCGCCAGCGGGCCAGCGCATAGACCTGCATCTTGTAAAGGTCCTTGATAGGATTGAAGCCGCCGTTCATGTCGCCATAAAGCGTGGCATAGCCGACCGACATTTCCGACTTGTTGCCTGTCGTGACCACCATCGAGCCGAACTTGTTGGAGATCGCCATCAGGATGACGCCGCGCGCGCGGCTCTGCAGGTTTTCCTCGGTAATACCGCTGTCGGTGCCTTCGAAGAGATCTGATAGCGCCGAGGAGAAGCCCGTCACCGGCTCCTCGATCGCCACGATATCGTAGCGGCAGCCAAGCGCCCTGGCGCAATCGGCCGCATCCTTCAGCGAGTCTTCCGAGGTGTAACGATACGGCAGCATGACCGTGCGCACGCGCTCCTCACCGAGCGCATCAACGGCAATCGCCGCGCAGATCGCCGAATCGATACCGCCGGAAAGGCCGAGCACGACATTCTTGAAGCCGTTCTTGTTCACATAGTCACGGAAGCCGAGCAGGCAGGCGCGATAATCGGCCTCCTCACTCTCGGGGATTCGCGCCATCGGTCCCCCGGAGCAATGCCAGCCGTTTTCCGTGCGCTTCCAGGTCGTGACCGCAAGCGCGGTTTCGAACTGGCTGAGCTGGAAGGCGAGCGACTTGTCGGCATTGAAGGCAAAGCTTGCGCCATCGAAGACGAGCTCATCCTGGCCGCCAAGCTGGGCGGCATAGACCATGGGCAGGCCGGTTTCGATCACCTGCTTCAGCACGACCTGATGGCGGATATCGACCTTGCCGCGATAATAGGGCGAACCGTTCGGCACGAGCAGGATTTCCGCTCCGCTTTCGGCAAGCGTCTCGCAGACACCGAGATCGCCCCAGATATCCTCGCAGATCGGAATGCCGATGCGCACACCACGGAAATTCACTGGTCCCGGCATCGCGCCCTGGTCGAAGACGCGCTTCTCGTCGAACTCGCCGTAATTCGGCAGATCGATCTTGTCGCGCACCGCCACCACCTTGCCTCCGTCGAGCACGGCGATGGAGTTGTAGCGCCCCGTTTCGTCCTGGCGCGGAAAGCCGATGACGATGCCCGGCCCGCCATCGGCGGTATCGGCAGCGAGGCTTTCGACAGCTTTCCAGCAAGCGTGGATGAAGGCCGGCTTCAGAACAAGGTCTTCAGGCGGATAGCCCGAAATGAAAAGCTCGGTCATCATGAGGATATGCGCACCCTGCCGCGCTGCATCGGCGCGCGCCTCGCGCACCTTGGCAAGGTTGCCGGCGACATCGCCCACCGTGGGGTTCAGCTGGGCGATGGCGATGTTGAACGTATGGGAGAGAGCGTTTTCCTGTGTCATGTCATTCATTTAATCCGCCCTTTCGTGCACCGCAATAAGCCGCTTCAAAAGCCGTAGCCATCTGCGGCGAAAATTTGATGAAGGGCAGCCCCATGCCTGTGCCTATCCCTCTGTTTGCCTTGCGCGACGCCGATACGCATTGCAATTTGCGGCAAGGGCGGAATACTGCGCGCCAATTCGATCCATTCCCGGGACAATGCCATGTATAATCTTCCGAATTTCGTCCACCTGCATTTCGGCAAGCCCGCCGATGAGCTCGGAGACATCGAAAAGCGTGTGATCGCCAAGGCGCATGAGCGCAAGATCATCTCCACCGATGTCAACGCCGCCATTGCCGCCGAATCCTCCTTTGGCGAACGTGTAGCCGATGGTATCGCCCGCGTCGGCGGTTCCTGGTCTTTCATCATCACTTTCCTCACTTTCCTCGTGATCTGGACGATCATCAACACGGTCATCCTGATGACCAGGGCCTTCGACCCCTATCCCTTCGTCTTCCTGAACCTGATCCTCTCCATGCTCGCCGCCATCCAGGCGCCGATCATCATGATGTCGCAGAACCGTCAGGCCGAGCGCGACCGTTTCGAGGCCGCCAAGGATTACGAGGTGAACCTGAAGGCCGAGCTGGAGGTGCTGTCGCTGCACCAGAAGATCGATATGCGCGTGCTCACAGAACTCACCGCGCTGCGCGAGGATGTCTCCCGGCTGAACGCCATCCTCGCAGAGCGGGGACAAGGCTAAAACAGCGCGGTCTTAAACAACTGAAATCCCGTCGCAATTTCTGCCCCGCCGCAGCGTTTCATTTGACAGGACGCAAGCATTTGGCTCAACCTGCCGGCACTACGCGAGGGGCGGTGCTTGGCAGAAGAGTTTCATTTCGGCGCGTTTTCGATCGCACCTGCCAGGCGGAGCCTGATGCGGGAAGGTTCTGCCGTGCCGCTCGGCAGCCGCGCCATCGATATTCTGCTGTTTTTGTTGCACCATCCCGGCGAGCTGAAGACCAATGCCGAGATTGTCAGGCAGGTCTGGCCGGATACTTTCGTGGCCGAGGCCAATCTGCGTGTCCATGTCTCGGCGCTGCGCAAGGCGCTGGGTGATATCAAACGCGAGCCGCAATTCATCGCCAACGTCCCGGGCCGCGGCTATACCTTCATCGCGCCCGTCAGCCGTCGCAGCAATGGCGCAGCGCCTGCCACTGCATCTCAGAGATTTCGCTCCGAGCGCCTGCCCGCCCGCATCTTCGGCCGCGAGCAACCGATCGCTGCCATATCAGGCCAGCTCGCCAAGGGGCGCCTCGTGACGATTGCCGGTCCCGGCGGCATCGGCAAATCCACCGTTGCCCGCGCCGTCATCGCGCAAGGCGGCTTCGACGGCGAGATCGTCTGGATCGATCTTTCGGAGGTCGCAACCGGTAATTTGATACCGACCGTCATCGCCTCCGCCCTCGGCATCCTCTCCCGCAGCGACGATATATCAAGGGAGATCGCGGCTCATCTGCAGCTGCGCAAGCTGCTGCTCGTGCTCGACAGCTGCGAGCATGTGGTGGCCGATATCGCCGAGCTCGCCGAGGACCTGCTGGCCGAAGCGCCTGATCTGTATATCCTCGCGACAAGCCGCGAGCCGCTTCGCGCCGAAGGCGAACGTGTCTACCGTCTCCTGCCGCTTGATTTGCCGCAGGGTGCCGTCACCGCCGAGGCCGCCCTTGTCTCGCCCGCCGTGCAGCTTTTCGTCGAACGCGCCGATGCCTGCCTTGGCGGTTACACGTTGACGGATGCGGATGCTGCCGATGTCGTCGATATTTGCACCAGGCTCGACGGCATTGCGCTGGCAATCGAGCTTGCCGCCGGCCGGCTGGAGGCGATGGGGGTCGCCGCCCTCTCCCGCTCGCTGTCGGATTGCTTCCGCGTGCTGACGCGCGGGCGGCGTACCGCGTTGCCACGTCACCAGACGCTGCGCGCCACGCTCGACTGGAGCTACCTCATCCTGTCACTGGAGGAACAGCAGGCGCTACGCGAACTCTCCGTCTTCCGCGGCCGCTTCACCGGAGAGGCCGCCGCTGCCGTCTTCTCTGGAGGCGAGCCCGAGGACCTGCTGGCCGCCCTCGTCGCCAAATCGCTCGTCGCGGTCGAGACGACGACGGACGAAACCCTCTACCGCCTGCTGGACACGACCCGTCTTTATGCCGGTGAGAAACTGGCTGATACTGGCGAGCTGCCCGATGTCATGGCTCGGTTTTCCGGCTATCTTTGCGCCGCACTCGAAAGTGCCGAGCAGGATCTCTATTCCGCTCCGCCGGACCAATGGCCTGAGGATTTCGCCCAGCAGGTTCCGGGCCTTCGAGTAGCCCTCGACTGGGCCTTCGGCACTTCGGGCGATGCGCTTCTCGGTGTGCGGCTCACGGTTGCCGCTCTGCCGCTCTTCTTCCGCCTGTCGCTGCTCGACGAATGCCTGGCCGCACTCACCCATGCCATCGCCTTCCTCGACGCCCGCCCCGGCCTTGACGAGAAAAGCCGGATGAAACTTTACGCCGCGCTCGGCTGGCCGCAGCTTCGCGCCACCCATGCACCGGAACTCGGCGTCGCCGCCTGGACGACGGCATGGCGGATTTCTGAAGAACTCGGTGATGTCGACCATCAGCTTCGCGCCATCTGGGCGCTCTGGGTTGATCTGGTGAACCGCGCTGAAC
>NZ_JBFUBG010000055.1:0-41614 GCF_056405875.1 Rhizobium sp. P1_E6
CCACCAGGGGCGTTGACTTCGATGGAGTCGCCGACTTCCTTGCCGATCAGCGCGCGAGCGATCGGGGAGGAGATGGAGATACGGCCCTGCTTCACGTCGGCTTCCTGATCGCCGACGATCTGATAGGTCTTTTCCTCTTCGGTGTCCTCGTCGACGAGCTTCACCTTGGCGCCGAACTTGATCTTGTCACCCGACATCTTGGAGAGGTCGATGATTTCGGCGCGCGCCGTCAGGTCTTCGAGCTCGGCGACGCGGCCTTCATTGTGGCTCTGCGCTTCCTTGGCGGCATGGTACTCGGCATTTTCCGAAAGGTCGCCATGGGCGCGCGCTTCCGCAATTGCCTCGATGATTCGCGGGCGCTCCTCCTGCTGACGCCAGCGCAGTTCTTCCTGCAACTTGACGAAACCACCCTGTGTCATCGGTACCTTATCAACCATTTTTTCGTCCTTCTCTCCCTGCGTCCACAGTTCTCGCAGACACAAAAGAAAACAGGTCCCGAAGAGAACTTCGGAACCGTGCTACAATCTTGGTTCGTCGGTTATAGCAGATCGGCACGCGCAATTTCCATAAAATTCGTATCGAAGGTTTCGACCTCACCCAGAAGTACCTGCTTTTGAAAGGAAGTTGGGTACTGACCTGCTTCTCCGTCTTGATTTTGCCATCGTGAACATTTAGTGAACATCCTTATGAAGAAGTCGCTTAAAGAACGATTGGCGATCCTTTCCGATGCCGCCAAATATGACGCTTCCTGCGCCTCAAGCGGCACGGTCAAACGCGATTCGACGGCATCAGGCGGATTGGGCTCGACTGAAGGTGCGGGAATTTGTCATGCCTATGCGCCGGATGGACGATGCATTTCGCTCTTGAAAATCCTGCTCACCAATTTCTGTATCTATGACTGCGCCTATTGCATCAATCGATCGTCCAGCAATGTCGAGCGTGCCCGCTTCACACCGGAGGAGGTCGTCTGGCTGACGCTGGAATTCTACCGGCGCAACTACATCGAAGGGCTGTTCCTCTCTTCCGGCATCATCCGTTCCTCCGATCATACGATGGAGGAAATGGTGCGCATCGTGCGGGAATTGCGGGTCTCCCATAATTTCCGCGGCTACATCCATCTGAAATCCATTCCCGATGCCTCAGCGCACCTGATCGAGGAGGCGGGCCTCTATGCGGATCGCCTGTCGCTCAACATCGAGCTGCCGACCGATAGCGGCATCAGCCGGTTTGCGCCGGAGAAAAAGCCCGCCAGCATCCGCCGCTCGATGGGCGATCTTCGGCTGAAGATCGAAGCGGCGGGCGAGCCGACGCTGCAGACGAAGAGGCGCAAACGGTTCGTGCCGGCCGGCCAGAGCACGCAGATGATCGTCGGGGCCGATGGCGCCAATGATGCGACGATCCTCTCTACCAGCGGTCAACTCTACAGCAGCTACGGGCTCAAGCGCGTCTATTATTCCGCCTTCAGCCCGATCCCCGACAGTTCGAAGAACCTGCCGCTCATCAAGCCGCCGCTGATGCGCGAGCATCGGCTGTATCAGGCCGATTGGCTCTATCGGTTTTACGGATTTGGCATCGACGAGATCACCTCGACGCAGGGCGGCGGTATGCTGGATCTCAATCTCGATCCCAAGCTTGCCTGGGCGCTCGGCCATCGCGGCGATTTCCCCGTCGACGTCAATCGCGCCGATCGCGAAAAGCTGCTGCGGGTGCCGGGGCTAGGCACCAAGACAGTGAAGGCGATCCTAAGCGAACGGCGGCAACGTCGTCTGCGGCTCGAGGATTTGTCGCGGCTCGGCGTGTCGATCCGCAAGGTGCAGGCCTTCATCACAGCCGAGGGCTGGACGCCGCACCGGCTGGTCGATCGGCCGGACTTGCGAGCCATGTTCGAACCGCAACCCGAACAATTGTCGTTGCTTTGATGCGCCGGGTCGTGCTGGAGGGCAGGGGCGATTTCGAGGAGTGGCGCAGGGCTGCCCGTGCTTTTGCGGCGGCCGGAATTCCGCCAGAGGAGATCGACTGGCAGGAGAAAAGCAGTGAGACGGGCTTTGCCTTCCAGCATGATGCCCTGCCGCCCGATCCACCCAGCAACGGCAAGCCGATGACTGTCCCGCCTGCCTTTATGGCACTGGCCGAAGCGGTGATCTGCCATAGTGATCGCAAGCGTTTTTCATTGCTCTACAACCTGCTATGGCGCTTGCAGGAGAACCGGCATCTGCTCGATCTGGCCTCGGATGAAGATGTGTCTCGCGCCCGGCTGATGCAGAAGAGCGTGCATCGCGACGCCCACAAGATGACCGCCTTCGTCCGCTTCAAGGAGGTTGCGACATCAGACGGCAGGCGGCGGAAATTCATCGCCTGGTTTGAGCCGGATCATTACATCGTGGCACGCAAGGCGCCTTTCTTCCAGCGCCGTTTCACCGACATGGACTGGTTGATCGTCACGCCGAAAGGATCGGCTGCCTGGGATGGCGAGCGGCTGACAACAAGCAATACGCCCTGCCAAAAGCCCGATATCAGCGATGCGACCGACGATCTCTGGCGCACCTATTACGCCAGCATCTTCAATCCGGCTCGGCTGAAGGTTAAGGCCATGCAGGCCGAGATGCCGAAGAAATACTGGAAGAACCTTCCGGAAGCCGATCTCATTCCGGGCCTGATCGCCGAGGCGGAAGCAAAAGTCCTCGCCATGGCCGAGCGTGAAGCGACCATGCCGCTTCCCTATCATAACCGTATTCAGGAAGCGGCGTCCYGGATGCCGGTGCCACAAATGGCGCCAGTCGGGACGCTGGAGGCATTGCGCGAGGAGGCAGCCGTCTGCAGTCGATGCCCGCTGCATGCGAAGGCGACGCAGACCGTCTTCGGTGAGGGTCCTGCCRATGCGGAGATCATGTTCGTCGGCGAGCAGCCGGGCGACCAGGAGGATCTTGCAGGCCGACCCTTCGTCGGTCCGGCCGGAAAGATTTTCGACGAGGCGATCACTGATGCCGGCATCGACCGGTCGAGGCTCTATGTCACCAATGCCGTGAAGCATTTCAAATACGAGCCGCGCGGCAAGCGGCGTATCCACCAGAAGCCCAATATGGGCGAAGTGCAGCATTGCCGCTGGTGGCTGAAGCTGGAACTCGATCTGGTGAAGCCAAAACTGATCGTGGCGATGGGCGCGACGGCGCTGTTTTCCCTGACCGGTGAGAAGCAGAAGCTGGGGGATGTCCGCGGGCGCCCGATTGCGATGGAGGAGGGGCGATCGCTCTTCGTCACCGTGCATCCCTCCTATCTGCTGCGGATTCCCGACGAGGAGAGGAAGGTGCAGGAGCTTGCCCRCTTCCGGCAGGACATGAATCTGATCAGGCATTTGGCGGCCTGAGTGCAGAAAGTGATTCACTGCGTTCCAGTGTTTTTGAAGAGGACGAGGATATGCTGCTCCCGATCCAAGAGCAGCAAACTCGGGGTATGTTCCGGACGAGGAGGCAATGCCTCCTTGCGGATCAGAAGTAGCTCTGCAGCGGGCGGACTTCGAGGTTGCCGGCCTTGAGCGCCTTGATCGCCTGAGCGGCAGCTTCGGCGCCGGCCATCGTGGTGTAATAGGGCACCTTCTGCATCAGCGTGGCGCGGCGCAGCGACTTGGAGTCCGAGATCGCCTTGTTGCCGTCGGTCGTGTTGATGACCAGCTGGACCTGGCGGTTGCGGATGGCGTCCTCGATATGCGGACGTCCCTCGAGAACCTTGTTGATCTTGGTCGCCTCGATGCCGTTCTCGCCGAGGAAGCGGGCAGTGCCGCCGGTCGCCAGCACCTTGAAGCCCTGTTCGACGAGGATGCGGATCGCCGGCAGAACGCGGGTCTTGTCGGCATCCCGTACGGACACGAAGACCGTGCCTTCACGCGGCAGTTCGACGCCGGCGCCGAGCTGCGACTTGGCGAAGGCCAGCGCGAAATCGGTGTCGAGACCGATGACTTCGCCGGTCGAGCGCATTTCCGGGCCAAGCAGCGTATCGACACCAGGGAAACGGGCGAAGGGGAAAACGGCTTCCTTGACGGCGATGTGCTTGAGCGCGCGCGGATCTGGCTTTTCGCCATAGGCCGCGAAGGTCGCATCGAGCTTCTCGCCGGCCATGACGCGGGCGGCGATCTTTGCGATCGGCGCGCCGATGGTCTTGGCGACGAAAGGCACGGTGCGCGAGGCGCGCGGGTTGACTTCGAGCACGTAGACCGTGCCGTCCTTGATGGCGAACTGCACGTTCATCAGGCCGCCGACATTGAGCGCCTTGGCCATGGCCTTGGCCTGACGTTCCAGCTCGTCGAGCATCTCGTTCGAAAGCGTGCGGGGTGGCAGCGAACAGGCGCTGTCGCCCGAATGGATGCCGGCTTCCTCGATATGTTCCATGATGCCGGCGATGTAGACGTCGGTGCCGTCGGAGAGGCAATCGACATCGACTTCGATAGCGTTGCTGAGGTAGCTGTCGAAGAGCAGCGGGTTCTTGCCAAGCAGGGTGTTGATCTGGCCGGTCTTGTCGTTCGGGTAGCGCTGCTTGATATCCTCGGGCACGAGTTCCGGCACGGTGTCGAGTAGGTAGCTCTGCAGCTGGCTTTCCGCATGCAGAATCTGCATGGCGCGGCCGCCGAGAACGTAGGAGGGGCGCACGACCAGCGGGAAGCCGATTTCGCTTGCGACGAGGCGGGCCTGCTCGACGGAATAGGCGATGCCGTTGTTGGGCTGATTGAGGTCGAGCTTCATCAGCAACTTCTGGAAGCGGTCGCGATCTTCGGCGAGGTCGATCATGTCGGGCGCGGTGCCAAGGATCGGGATGCCGTTCTTTTCGAGCGCTTCGGCGAGCTTCAGCGGCGTCTGGCCGCCGAACTGGACGATAACGCCGACGACTTCGCCGCTTTCCTGTTCGGCGCGGAGGATCTCGATCACGTCTTCGGCCGTCAGTGGCTCGAAGTAGAGGCGGTCCGATGTGTCGTAGTCGGTCGAAACCGTTTCCGGATTGCAGTTGATCATGATCGCTTCATAACCGGCATCCTTCAGCGCGAAGGCGGCATGGCAGCAGCAATAGTCGAATTCGATGCCCTGGCCGATACGGTTTGGGCCCCCGCCGAGGATGACGACCTTTTTCCGGTCTGAGACCTGGGCTTCGGAGCGGGCAATGCCGACGAAGGGCGTCTCGTAGGTCGAATACATGTAGGCGGTCGGCGAGGCGAATTCGGCAGCGCAGGTATCGATGCGCTTGAAGACCGGGCGAACGTTCAGCGCGTTGCGAACTTCGGCCACTTCCTTCGGACGCTTGTTGGCAAGCGTCGCCAGACGCGCGTCGGAAAAGCCCATCGCCTTCAGCATGCGCAGGTTTTCGGCATCACCGGGCAGGCCGTGCTCGCGAATGCGGGCCTCCATGTCGACGATGTTCTTCAGTTGGGCGAGAAACCACGGGTCGATCTTGCAGCCTTCGTGTACTTCTTCGATGCTCATGCCCTGGCGTAGTGCCTGGGCGACCATGCGCAGGCGGTCGGGCGTCGGCGTGCCGATTGCGGCGCGGATGGCGTTCTGGCTGGATTCGCCTTCTTCGACGCCGGGGATTTCGATTTCGTCGAGGCCGGTAAGGCCGGTTTCGAGGCCACGCAACGCTTTCTGGAGGGATTCGGCAAAGGTGCGTCCGATAGCCATCACTTCGCCGACCGACTTCATCGCCGTCGTCAGGACAGGCGAGGCGCCGGGGAATTTCTCGAAGGCGAAGCGCGGGATCTTGGTGACAACATAGTCGATCGACGGTTCGAAGGAGGCGGGGGTAGCGCCGCCGGTGATGTCGTTGTCGAGTTCGTCCAGCGTGTAGCCGACGGCGAGCTTGGCCGCGACCTTGGCGATCGGAAAGCCGGTGGCCTTCGATGCCAAGGCGGAGGAGCGCGATACGCGCGGGTTCATTTCGATGACGACGAGGCGGCCGTCCTTGGGATTGACGGCGAACTGCACGTTCGAGCCGCCGGTCTCAACGCCGATCTCGCGCAGAACCGCGATCGAGGCGTTGCGCATCATCTGGTATTCCTTGTCCGTCAGCGTCAGCGCCGGGGCKACGGTGATCGAGTCGCCGGTATGGACGCCCATCGGATCGATATTCTCGATCGAGCAGATGATGATGCAGTTGTCCGCCTTGTCGCGGACGACCTCCATCTCATATTCCTTCCAGCCGAGCACCGATTCCTCGATCAGCACTTCCGTGGTCGGCGAGGCATCGAGGCCGCCGCCGACGATTTCGAAGAATTCCGAGCGGTTGTAGGCAATGCCGCCGCCGGTGCCGCCCATGGTGAAGGAGGGGCGGATGATGGCCGGCAGGCCGACGACGTCGATCGCCTGCGCGGCGATTGCCATGGCATGACTGATATAGCGCTGCTTGCGGTCGGTCTCTCCGAGGTTCCACTGGTTTTCGAGTTCGTCGAGCGCCTTGTCGAGTTCCGGACCCGAGAAACCCTCGCGCAACTTGGTGCGTTCGGCCTCATGCGTCTTGCGGTCGGCATCCTTGATGTCGGTGGCGTTGGCCAGCATCGATTGCGGCGTTTCGAGGCCGATCTTGGCCATCGCCTCGCGGAAGAGGGCGCGGTCTTCGGCCTTGTCGATCGCGGCAGGCTTTGCGCCGATCATCTCGACATTATAGCGGTCGAGCACGCCCATGCGCTTCAGCGAAAGAGCGGTATTCAGTGCGGTCTGGCCGCCCATGGTAGGCAGCAGCGCGTCGGGGCGTTCCTTGGCGATGATCTTGGCGACGACCTCAGGCGTGATCGGCTCGACGTAAGTAGCGTCGGCGAGGCCGGGATCGGTCATGATCGTTGCCGGGTTGGAGTTGACGAGGATGACGCGGTAGCCTTCCTCTTTCAGCGCCTTGCAGGCCTGGGTGCCGGAATAGTCGAATTCGCAAGCCTGGCCGATGACGATCGGTCCCGCGCCGATGATGAGGATCGATTTGATGTCTTGGCGCTTCGGCATGGGCGATATCCATTTCTAGCTGCGCAAAAAGCCGGCCAGGGTGGGAGGGCACCGGGTCGGGTCGCGCATTGAGGGTCTTTTCAGGCTAGAAGCGGCTTATAGGCAAATGTTTTTGCAAACGGAACCCCATAAATCACGGAATCGACAGGAATCCCGGATCGCTTTTGGGGGCCTATTGCCCGGCAGGTATCGCCAACGTGCGAATCTCGCCGCCGGGGGCCGGATTGGCGATCGCATTGGGCGTCTGTTCGAGCGTGATCCGGCGCGAAATCAATGGCTCAACCTTGATCGCACCCGTCGCGATGAGATCGGCAGCGCGCTGGTGCGTGAAGGGGTTGAGGAAAGAGCTGACGAGGTTTACCTCGCGGAACAAGAGGTCGAAGGGTTCGATCTCTATCTTTGCACCTTGCGGCATGACGCCAAGGATGACGGCAGTGCCGCCGCGTCTTGCGAGCCGTGGTGCCTGTATCATTGTTTCCGGCACGCCGGCGCATTCGAAGACGACGTCGGCTCCGCCAGGAAGCAATCCGCCGTCGCCGGTAATGCCGCTGATGGTATCCGCCTGCGACGGGTCGACGGTCGCGGTGGCACCAAGTTTTTCAGCGAGCGCGCGTTTGTCCGCATTACGGGTGACGAGAAGAATGCGCGTCGCACCGGCAAGCCGGGCAAGCTGGACGGTGAGCAGGCCGATCACGCCGCCGCCGAGCACGATGACGGAAGCGCCGGTCCTGATATTGGCGAGATCTACGGCGTGCAGGCAGCAGGCGAGAGGCTCGCAAAAGGCGCCGTGCAGCGGATCGAGTTCGAGCGGCAGCGCGAATGCCTGGCTTTGCGGCATGCAGACGTATTCAGCGAAACCGCCGTCGCGGTGGATGCCGATCGCCTGCAGGTTCCGGCAGAGATTGACGCGGCCATTGTGGCACTCCTCGCAACGGCCGCAGGCGATATTGGGATCGCCGGTCACGCGCATGCCGGAACGGAAGCTGGTGACCTCGGGTCCGACCGCTTCGATGATGCCGGCGAATTCATGGCCGAGGGTTACCGGTGGATGGGAGGGGAATTCGCCGAGGAAAAGATGCCGGTCGGTGCCGCAGATGCCGCAAGCTTCGATGCGCACCAGCAGGTCGCCCGGTCCGGGAACGGGCTTTTCGACCTCGCGCATATACAGTTTTCCGGTCGCTTCCAGGCGCACAGCTTTCATCGACATCCTCCTGCAGATCTCCTCACCATCAGGAAGCGGGAAAGCTGGAGTCGCGTCAAGCAGTTGCCGGCATTTCTTCAGCCGAAGCGTCGGCGGGGCCGGAAGCTGGCGGGCGATCCTTGCCGCGCGGCGGCACGATATCCACACGCATCGCCGGATCGTATCGGGCATGTATTTCGGCGGCATCGTCGTTGCGGGCCTTGCCACGCTGCTGCCGGGCCGGTTGATGAATGCGGTCGCCTTCTCCGGCAACAGCTGGCTGGCCGCAGCGGTGTTCGGGCTGGTCGTCGCTGCGATTTTTGGCGCTATCCGCTTTCGTGCGCGCCGCAGCCGGGCGGCGTGAGGAAGCGGCTGGAATTCGTCCTCGCACCGGATATATAACTTACTCCTGAGAGCATGCATGGCGCGCATCGCCGGGGAGATCGAAGATGGAATGGAAAGGCCGGCGTCAGTCCGACAATATCGAGGATCGCCGTGGCGATCCCTCCGGTGGTACGGGACGCAATCCCTTCGGCCGCGGTGGCGGCTTCAGTTTTCCATCGGGCGGCGGTGTCGGCCGTCGCGGTGGCGGGCTCAGCATCGGCATGATCATTTTCCTCGTCGTCATCTACCTGATCTTCAAGGCGATGGGCATCGATCTCATGCAGGTGATGGATGGCGGTGGTGGCTCAATGGGCGATTCCGGCTATTCGCAGAGCGAATCTTCCTCACAGGCGCCCGCAAATGACGAGATGACGGCCTTTGTGCGCACGGTTCTTGCCGAGACCGAAGATACCTGGCATGGCATCTTCCAGTCCCAGGGCAAGGATTACGAAGAACCGCGCCTCGTGCTCTTCTCCGGCCAGACGCAATCAGCCTGCGGTTTCGCCTCGGCTGCGACTGGTCCCTTCTATTGCCCCGGTGATCACAAGGTTTATCTCGACACGGCCTTCTTCCAACAGCTTTCCGACCAGTTCGGCGCATCCGGCGATTTCGCCGAAGCCTATGTGGTCGCCCATGAGGTTGGCCACCATGTGCAGAACCTGCTCGGCATCCTGCCGAAGTTCAATCAGGCGCGCCAGAGCATGAGCGAGGCCGACGCCAACAAGATGTCGGTTCGTGTCGAACTGCAGGCGGATTGCTTTGCCGGTATCTGGGGCAAATATACGCAGCAGAAGGGTATTCTCGACGCCGGCGATCTGGAGGAAGCGCTGAATGCCGCCCAGCAGATCGGCGACGATACGCTGCAGAAGCGCTCGCAGGGCTATGTCGTGCCTGAGAGTTTCAACCACGGCACGTCGGCCCAGCGCGCGCGCTGGTTCAAGCGCGGTTTCGACAGCGGACAGCTTGCGGCCTGCGATACATTCTCCAACCCGATCTGAGTTCGAGAGCCGGCACCCAGCCTCAAGGGCAGGGTGCCGGGACGTCGGGGCAGCTTACTTTTCGCTGTCCATGTGCTTGAGCTGGGCTTCCGGATAGCGGGCGCCCTTGGCGGCACCTTTCGGCACGGCGCGTTCGATGGCGGAGAGGTCGTCGTCGGTCAGTTCGACCGCGCGGGAGCCGAGCGCTTCCGTCAGGCGGTCGCGGCGGCGGGCGCCGACCACCGGCACGATATCCTTGCCCTGTGCCGCCACCCAGGCGATTGCGACCTGGGCGACCGAGGCGCCCTTGAGGATGGCGATCTTCCTGAGTTCTTCCACCAGAGCGAGGTTCTCATCGATATTGCCTTCTTGAAAGCGGGGGCTGACGGCGCGGAAATCGCCTTGTCCGTGCTGGCCCTTCTGCCAGTGGCCGCTGATGAGGCCGCGCGACAGCACGCCATAGGCGGTGATGGAAATACCGAGTTCGCGGGTCGCCGGCAGGATTTCATCCTCGATGCCGCGGGAAATCAGCGAATATTCGATCTGCAGGTCGGCGATGGGTGCCACGGTGGCGGCCCGGCGGATCGCATCGGCGCCGACTTCGGAAAGCCCGACTTGGCGGACATAACCCGCCTTGATGAGATCGGCGATGGCGCCGACCGTTTCCTCGATCGGAACGTTCGGATCGAGGCGGGCGGGACGGTAGATATCGATGTAATCGACACCGAGTCGCTGCAGCGTATAAGCGAGGAAGTTCTTCACCGCGATCGGGCGGGCGTCGTAACCGTTCCAGCCATTCGAGGGATCGCGCAGCGCGCCGAACTTGACGCTGATGACGACGTCCTCGCGCTTGCGGCCTTTCAGCGCTTCGCCGATCAGCATTTCATTGTGGCCCATGCCATAGAAATCGCCGGTATCGAGCAGGTTGACGCCGACATCCAGCGCGGCATGAATGGTTGCAATGCTTTCAGCGCGATCGGACGGACCGTACATGCCCGACATGCCCATGCAGCCGAGGCCGATGACCGAAACTTCCGGGCCGGTCTTTCCCAAACGATAGGTCTGCATCTTCTTCTCCTTCAGCGCCCCGATGGCGTCTTCGGATGCGGTTTTACCGCTGTTAACTCTGTGCGATAATCCGGATAGTTTCGAACAGGCCGTACGGGTCAATGCACAATGGACGATCTTCCCCTCAGTGATCTGGATGCCTTTGCTGCAATTGCAAGGGAGCGCAGTTTTCGGTCTGCGGCCCGTAAGCGCGGCGTTTCCGCGTCCTCCTTAAGCGATTCTCTGCGGCGGCTGGAAGAACGGCTCGGCGTGCGGCTTCTCAACCGCACGACGCGTTCCGTGACACCGACGGCAGCCGGAGAGCGGTTGCTCGAACGGCTGTCCCCGGCGCTTTCGGAAGTCGCTGCCGCGCTTGGTCAGCTCGACAGTTTCCGCGATAAACCGGCGGGCACTCTGCGGCTCAATGTGCCAAGCATAGTCGTGAAGCTTTTCATGGCCGGACTCGCCGCACGGTTCCTCGCGCTCTACCCGCAGATCACGCTGGAGATCATAGCCGACGATAATTTCATCGATGTGCTGGCCGCCGGTTTCGATGCCGGTGTTCGTTATGATGAGAGGCTGGAACGCGACATGATTGCCGTGCCAATCGGCCCACGCAGGCAGCGCTATGTGACGGCTGCCTCTCCTGCCTATCTCGAGAGGCGAGGCGTACCGCAGCACCCGCGGGATCTGCTGGAGCATAGCTGTATCCGCCATCGCTTCCTGAGCGGCGCCTCTCTTGCATGGGAGTTCGAACGCGGCGATGAGACGCTGGTCATCACTCCGTCCGGTCCGATCATCGCCAATGCGGCGGAGATGGAAATTGAAGCGGCGCTTGCCGGGCTTGGCATCATCCACACGTTCGAAGAGCTGCTGACGCCCGGCATAGCGGATGGCCGGCTGATGCCCATTTTAAGCGAATGGGGTAGCGAATTTTCCGGCCCCTCCCTCTATTATCCGAGCCGCCATCAGATGCCCGCGCCGCTGCGGGCTTTTGTGGATTTTGTGCGGATGGAGCAACGGAAAAGTGTCTGAACCATCTGTTTTGGCGGCCCCGCCATCAAAACATTGAAATGTTCACGTATTGTTTCGGCTATTTCAATCGGCTATGTCATATACTCGGCGACGAGATCGTCTTTTCAGAAAATACCGGCTGTAGAGATGTCTCATGCTTGATCCGAAATTCGTTCGCCGCGGCCTTTTCCTGGTCTTCATCATTCTCTTTCTGGATATTATCGGCATTGCCATCATCATGCCGGTGCTGCCCGTTTTTCTGGAGGAGTTGACGGGTGGCACGGTCAGCGATGCGGCCGTCGACGGCGGCTGGCTGATGCTGATCTATTCGCTGATGCAGTTCCTGTTTGCGCCGCTGCTCGGAAACTTGAGCGACCGTTTCGGGCGCCGCCCGATCCTGCTGCTCTCCGTGCTGACCTTCGCGTTCGATAATTTCATCTGCGCCATTGCCACCAGCTACTGGATGCTCTTCGTCGGCAGGGTGCTCGCGGGCATCAGCGGCGGCAGTTTCGCCACCTGCTCGGCCTATATCGCCGACATCAGCAATGAGGAGAACCGCGCCAAGAATTTCGGCCTGATCGGCATCGCCTTCGGTGTCGGTTTCACGGTCGGCCCCGTTATCGGCGGCTTCCTAGGCGAGTTCGGGCCGCGCGTGCCGTTCTTCGGTGCGGCCGCGCTTTCCTTCATCAATTTTGTCGCCGCCTGTTTCCTGCTGCCGGAGACGCTGGAAGCGAAGAACCGCCGCACCTTCGAATGGAAGCGAGCAAACCCGCTCGGCGCTTTGCGGCAGATGCGGCACTATCCCGGCATCGGCTGGGTTTGCCTCGTCATGTTCCTGTTTTTCCTCGCCCATGCCGTCTATCCCTCGGTCTGGTCCTTCGTCTCGACTTTCCGTTACGGCTGGAGTGAAGGGCAGATCGGCCTGTCCCTCGGCATCTACGGGATCGGCGCAGCTCTCGTCATGGGACTCGTTCTTCCGCGTGTCGTCCCTGTTCTCGGTGAATGGAAGACGGCGCTGCTTGGCCTGTGTTTCTCGATGACCGCTCTCACAGGCTATGCCTTCGCCTGGGAGGGCTGGGTCGTCTATGCCGTGATCGTATTGACGGTCATGGAGAATGTCGCGGATCCGCCGCTTCGCAGCATTGCGGCCGGCAAGGTGCCGCCTTCGGCACAGGGCGAGCTGCAGGGCGCGCTCACCAGCATCAGCAGCATCACGACGATTATCGGCCCGCTGATCTTCACGCAGATGTTCGGCTATTTCACCAAGCCGGACGCGCCGGTCATCTTCGCCGGTGCGCCCTTTCTCTTGGCAGCGTTTTTCATTCTTTTCGCGGCAGTTGTATTCCTGATGCGGGTGACGACGGCGAAGACGCCGGCAGGCGCTTTCAACGCCGCCGAGTGATCTATCAAAATCAGTGAAGCCATGATGAATTTTTCAGCATCTGCCCGTTTCAGGGTGGTTCTTTGCGCTATTTTGCTCTAAGGCGACAGGATATTTGCCGTAATATGGCCCAAACAGATTCAATTACAGGAAGAGTGTCATGGACACGCCGATCGAGGTGCGCGCCGCCGCGCCTGCCACCGACAACCGCTGGTCTGCGCATTTCCGCGCCACGCTGATGCTCGGCGTGCCGTTGATCGGTGCCCAACTGGCGCAGTTCGGCATCGGCATGACCGACGTTATGATCGTCGGCCAGCTCGGAGCCGAGCATTTGGCTGCCATGGTGCTTTCGGCGCAGTTCCTGTTCACGATCCTGATCTTCGGTTCGGGTTTTGCGATTGCCGTCATTCCGATGGTGGCGCAGGCCTATGGCCGCGGCGACGTGGTGACGGTGCGCCGGTCGCTGCGCATGGGTATCTGGGTGGTCATCTGCTACTGGCTGCTGATGCAGCCGGCCTTCTTCAATTCCGAGGCGATCTTGCAGTACTTCGGTCAGAAGCCGGAGGTCGCGAAGCTCGCCCATGGCTATATCGTCATCGGTCAGTTCGGCGTGCTGCCGGGCCTGCTCTACAATGTGATGCGCGCACTCGTCAGCGCCATCGGCAAGGCCGGCGTCATTCTCCAGGTCACCATCGCCATGCTGGTGCTGAATGCGATCGGCGCTTACATCCTGGTGCTCGGTCATTTCGGCCTGCCGGTCATGGGCCTTGAAGGTGCTGCCATCGTATCTGTTGCGGTGCAGGCGGCCGGTTTCCTGTTCATTCTGTCCTACGTGCAGAGCAGGGAGGAGACGCGGCGCTACGAGATCTTCGTGCGTTTCTGGAAGCCGGACTGGCATGCCTTCTTCGAGGTCATCCGCTTGGGCTTGCCGATCAGCATCACCATCCTGRCCGAAGTCAGCCTGTTCACCGCCGCCTCGCTGCTGATGGGCCATATCGGCACGATCGAACTTGCAGCCCACGGCATTGCCCTGCAGTGGGCTTCGATGGCCTTCATGATCCCGCTCGGTCTTGGCCAGGCGGCAACCGTCCGCGTCGGCGTTGCGCACGGGCAGGGCGATCACGCCGGTCTGGTGCGGGCTGCGATCACCGTGCTGATCATCGCCAGTGTTGCCGCGATCATCGGCAGCATCATCTTCGCGACCATACCGCAGGTTCTCGCGCGCCTGTTCCTCGATGTCAGCCTGCCGGAGGCGCCTCAGGTGCTGGCCTATGCCGGTCCGCTGATCATCATTGCCGGCCTCTTCCAGTTCGTCGACGGCCTGCAGGCAATCGCCAGCGGCTTGTTGCGCGGACTGAAGGATGCGCGCGTGCCGATGATCATGGCGCTGATCGCCTATTGGCCGATCGGTTTCTTCCTCGCATGGGCCTTTGCCTTTCCGTTCGGTTTCGGCGGGCTCGGCATCTGGTACGGCTTCCTCGTCGGGCTTGCGGCCGCTGCCGCCATGCTCTGCGCGCGCTTCTATATCCTCGTTCGCCGGGAAGGGGTCGCGGCCGGCGCGTAGGCCGGCCGTTTTTTTGTCAGGCAGCCACTGGCTTGTAGCTGGCGAGATCGGCGCGAATGCCAAGGCGCGCAAACATTTCCTGCGGGTCGAAATTGGCCGCCTTGTGGGCTGCGGCGACAACTGCCCGCACACGCTCGACAACATCGGCGCTTTCCCACTCGGCAACTGTTACAAAATTGAATTCGCCGGGGCCGGCAACCTGTTCCAGCACCGCATGATTGACGAAGCCTTCCTGGGCTTCCAGCACCTTATGGGTCATCATCACTTTGACGAGAAATTCCTCGCGCGCCGCAGCCGGCACGACGAATTTGTCTATTCTGTAGAAAGCTCCGCTCATCCAGTTTCTCCTGCATCTGATGTGTTGCAGGCACTTCTGTAATTCCTCAAGTTATGTTGAGGTCAATATGCGGACAAAGAAAAAGGCCCGCTTGAATGGGCCTTGAACTGATATCAGCGTTCGGCGAGTGCCGGTTCGCCCTTCTTCTCGCGCACCATGTTGACGAAGCGGCGGAAGAGGTAGTGGCTGTCCTGCGGACCGGGGGAGGCTTCCGGATGATGCTGGACGGAGAAGAGCGACTTGCCGAGAACGCGCAGGCCGCAATTCGTACCGTCGAACAGCGAAACGTGAGTCTCCTCAACACCTTCGGGCAACGACTTCGTATCGACCGCGAAGCCGTGGTTCATGGAGACGATCTCGACCTTGCCGGTCGTGTGGTCCTTGACGGGATGGTTTGCGCCGTGATGGCCCTGGTGCATCTTCTCGGTCCTGGCGCCGAGTGCCAGGCCCAGCATCTGGTGGCCGAGGCAGATGCCGAAGACCGGGATATCGGTGCTGATCAGTTCCTTGATGACTGGCACGGCATATTCGCCAGTGGCGGCTGGGTCGCCCGGGCCATTCGACAGGAAGATCCCATCCGGCTGAAGGGCGAGCACATCCTGTGCACTCGCCGTTGCCGGCATGACCGTGACCTTGCAGTCGAGACCGGCGAAGAGGCGCAGGATATTGCGCTTCACGCCGTAATCCAGGCAGACGACATGATACTTGCTGTCAGCGGCGGCGAGTTCGCCGTAACCTTCGTTCCAGATCCAGGGGGTCTGCGACCATTGCGAGGACTGCCCGGACGACGCGATCTTGGCAAGGTCGAGGCCTTCGAGGCCGCTCCAGGCCTTGGCTTCTGCCTTCAACGCGTCCACATCGAAGTTGCCTGTGGGGTCATGGGCGATAACGGCGTTCGGAGAGCCGTTTTCGCGAATCCAGGCGGTCAGCGCGCGCGTGTCGATGCCGCAGAGGCCGACGATGCCGCGGGCCTTAAGCCAGGCGTCGAGGTGCTTTGCGGCACGATAGTTCGAGGGTTCGGTGATATCGGCCTTGAAGATCACCCCGACTGCGCCGTGGCGGGCAGCCGGCGTCAGGTCTTCGATGTCTTCTTCGTTGGTGCCGATATTGCCGACATGGGGGAAGGTGAAGGTAACGATCTGGCCGAGATAGGAGGGGTCGGTCAGGATTTCCTCGTAACCGGTCAGCGCGGTATTGAAGACCGCCTCGGCCTGGACCTTGCCGGTGGCGCCGATGCCCTTGCCTTCGATGACGGTGCCGTCGGCGAGAACGAGCAGGGCGGTCGGCTTTTCGGTTGTCCAGGGTGCTGTCGCGGTCATCTTCATCCCGTTTCCGGCGGGCTCTTGCGTTCGGTAACGCTGGCCGGCCATTTGATCTCGCAGGTGCAGGCGCGCGGCTTTGGCCGCGTTTGACGCCTGATCACGAATTTTGGTGCAGGTGGCGGTAGATAGCCACGCTCTTTGCCTAGGTCAATCTTTGTACCGCAGATTGCTGCACTTTTCCTGCTGATATTGCCGGGATTCTCGCAATTTATTTGATCCCACGCATCAGCCTGGTTTATGAAGCGCCATTCTAAAGCGGCGGTCCAAGAGACGGATTCGTCGCTCCAGGTTTTTGTTCAAGCATCGGACCACCCGAAAACCGCTTCGCACTTTTCGGTGCGATGCTCCAGAAGGAGTAACGACATGCTGCGCGATCAACTCAGCACCCAGCTCAAAGAGGCCATGAAGGCGAAGCAGACGGAGCGTCTTGGCACCATCCGCCTCATCCAGGCGGCGATCAAGGATCGCGACATCGCCAATCGCGGCGTCGGCAAGGAAGAGGCTGGTGACGACGAAGTGCTGCAGATCCTCGCCAAGATGGTGAAACAGCGCGACGAGTCGGCAAAGATCTACGAAGAGAACGCTCGTCCCGAGCTTGCAGCCAAGGAGCGTGCCGAAATCACCTTTATCCAGGACTTCATGCCCAAGCAGCTTTCCGACGACGAGGTGCGCGCAAATATTGCTGCCATCATCAAGGATGTCGGCGCCGAAGGCCCGAAGGACATGGGCAAGATAATGGCTGCCCTGAAAGAGCGCTACGCCGGCCAGATGGACTTTGCCAAGGCCTCCGGCACCGTCAAAGAGCTGCTGAAATAAGACGTCTTGCCTGCGGTTGTTCTTCGACCGCAGGCCCAAGCACCGTTTCGGCGCCAGCGTCGATAATGGCGAATTTCGCCGCCTGATAATTCCAATATTCGAGCACGAAGCCGCGGGAGAGCCAGAAATCGCCCTTTCTCGGCGGCTCGGTCCAGCCCACGCTTCCCATATCCGCCGCCTGCGTGAGCAGGCGCTTTAGGTGCGTATTGGAAATCATGAACTGATCGCGTATCTCGCGCAGCGACAGTGGACCGACGGCGACGCGGTCGGCGGAACGGGGAAAGTCCGGCAGGCGCGAAATCAGATAGTCCATGACGAGGCCGCCGGAATTGGCCCAGTTGAAGAGGTTGAAGGTGGCGCCAGGGTCACGGACAGCTTCAGTCTCGATGATCTTTCTGGCAATGACCGGCTGCAGGCGCGCGATCAATTTGGGATCGGTCGTCAGATTTTCCGCGCGGCTACCGCCATCGAGGCTATCGAGAATCATCAGGTGGGCGGTCAGCCATTTGGTGAAATGGTGTTCGGCCGTTTCCGTCGGTTCGAGAAAGCGGGTGCGTTTGTCGTCGCCCGGAACGGGGCGCAGGAAGCGATAGGCCAGCATTTCCTGCACGAAGGCGGCTGCGGTGTTGCGGCTGGCGATCTTGTTCTGGATGACGAAATCGATGAAGCGGCCGGAGTAAAGGCCGCGCTTCTCATCACCGGGATAGCCATAATAAAGAGCAAAGCCCGCATGCGCCATCAACCAGCGCTGTTGTGCTGCGAATATCGATGCAATACGCGGGCTCTCGCGATAGATCGCGAGCATTTGATTGGCACAATGAAGAATTGCAGCAAGAAAATTATCATCGGCTGCAAGTTTTTCTGCGGTGTAGGCCATAGCGCTGTCCAGGAGTTTTGCGCATTCATTTGCCACGCCTATTGGAAGTGTCAATGCTTTTGTATTTTAGGGGTTAATCAGTAAGGTAAAGCTCAATAAAAGCCACGGCGAAGAGCCCTGAGCATTTCCGGTTTTCTCCGAAAGACGGAAATACTCCGTCGCTTTGCTTTTACGCAATTCCGGACGCAAAACCGCAGCGCACTTTTGCTGAAATTGCTCCCAAAAATAAGAAGGCAGGAGCTGGGGGCGCTCCTGCCTTCTTGCTCTTTGCTTCCGTCGGCGACGCAGGGTCGAAACCCAAGCCGGCGGGTATTTGCAAAGGCACCCTTGCGAGGCGGCGCCGGGGGTAGGGATGGTGCCTCGCTCGGGGATCGCTTTGTTGAGACCGAACTTATTGCGACGCCCCGGCTTATTCAAATTACAAAAATATAATAATCCCGAATCCGACCTTCCGGATTGTGTATACGGACGCGTGTGGCGCTCTTCCGGGAGGGTAATCAAAACTGGCCATTTCTTTTTTAAATTATTGTTTTCACTTTGTCTTTCGAAGCGACGGGCTCTCGCGGCGTGGATGAAACCGGTGCCTCGAAAATTGAGAGATGTCAAAAATGTCGCACCCCCTGCGCGATGCCGATAACGCGTTGTTGAATGGCGCCGGCAAGCGTTTGTGACAGTGTCTCCCGCCCTGTGAAAAGCGGGACTTACGGCAGAAGTTTCGTGGCGCGGCGCGGCAAAGCTGCTTATATGGAGGTTCTGCAAGAGGTAGAGATGCGCTTTTCCCCCACCTTCCTGGACGATATCCGCGATCGCGTTCCCATTTCGAACGTGATTGCGCGGCGCGTGAGCTGGGACAAGCGCAAGACCAACGTTTCGCGCGGCGACTATTGGGCCTGCTGCCCCTTCCATGGCGAGAAGTCGCCGAGCTTCCACTGCGAAGACCGCAAGGGGCGCTACCATTGTTTCGGCTGCGGCGTGACCGGTGACCATTTCCGCTTCCTGACCGAACTCGAAGGCCAGAGTTTCCCAGAAGCCGTGCAGACGATTGCCGACATGGCCGGCGTGCCGATGCCGGTTGCCGATCCGCAGATGGAAAAACGCGAGAAGGAGCGCACGTCGCTTCTCGACGTCATGGAAATGGCGACGCAGTTCTTTCAGGGCCAGTTGCAGACGGCGAATGGCGCGCGAGCACGCGCCTATCTGCGCGAACGCGGGCTGACGGGCCGTACCATCGAGACCTTCCGGCTGGGTTTTGCGCCTGACAGCCGCAATGCGCTGAAAGAATTTCTGGCGGGCAAGGGCGTGCCCAAGGAGCAGATCGAGGCCTGCGGGCTTGTCGTGCACGAGAATGTGCCTGTTTCCTACGACCGGTTCCGCGACCGCATCATGTTCCCGATCCTGTCCTCCCGCGAGAAGGTCATTGCCTTCGGCGGCCGCGCCATGTCGCCGGATGCGCCTGCGAAGTACCTCAATTCGAATGAGACCGAGCTCTTCCACAAGGGCAATGTGCTTTACAATTTCGCCCGTGCGCGGCGCTCGATGCAGGGGGCTAATGGCGAAGGCACGATCATCGCCGTCGAAGGCTACATGGATGTGATCGCGCTGCATCAGGCGGGCATCGAGAATGCCGTGGCACCGCTCGGTACCGCGCTGACGGAAAACCAGCTCGACCTGCTCTGGAAGATGACGTCGCAGCCGGTGCTCTGCTTCGATGGCGACGGCGCCGGTATTCGTGCCGCCAACCGCGCCGCCGATCTGGCACTGCCGCATCTGAAGCCGGGACGCAGCGTGCGTTTCGCTCTGCTGCCTGATGGCAAGGATCCCGATGATCTCGTGCGTCAGGACGGCAGGGCACCTTTCGACAAGGTCATGGCGCAGGCAAAACCGCTTTCGGAGATGCTCTGGGATCGCGAGGCGAGAAACGGCACTTTCGATACGCCGGAAGCGCGCGCCGAGCTGGAAGCGCGGTTGAAACAGCTCGTTGCCGTCATTGGTGACGAGAATGTGCGCCGCCATTACCAGCAGGATATGCGCGACCGGCTGAACAGCTTCTTCCAACCGCAGTTCCAGAATCGCGGCGGCGATCGTCGCAACTTCGGTGGCGGCGGCAATTTCGGTGGTGGCAGCAATTTTGGTAGGGGCGGCAATTTCCGTGGGCAGAAGGAGCAGGGCGGGAAGGCCGGAGGACCTCGAACGCAGGCGTTCGCATCGGATCGCCTGACCCGTTCGGGCCTCGTGCGTGGCCATCAGGAAAATGCGGCGCTCCGTGAGTGTGTGCTGGCGCTGACTGTCGTCAACCATCCCGCGCTGATGCTTGACGACTATGACGAGATCGCTGCCATCGATTATGACAATCGCGATCTGCAGAAGCTCTGGTCGGCGATGCTGGGAGCGGCTGCCATTGTCGCGGGGCCGCATCTGACACGTGATTACCTGTTGGAGTGCCTCGATGTCGCGGGCTTCGGTTCGCTCCTGAAGAACCTTGATCAGCAGGTGCGTAATGCCCGGCTCTGGACGGCCACCGAGCAGGCAGCGATGGAAGATGCCCGCGAGGGTTATCGCCAGGCGCTTGCCTTCCACAAGCGTGCCAAGGATCTGCGCTGGCAGAAGATCGAACTGGAGCGTGATATCGCGCAAGCGACGGAGGCGGGCGACGATGCCGAGATCGATCGGCTGATGCGCGCTTCACAGGAAGTCCATTTCGAGGCGTTGCGGCTTGAGAACCAGGAAGCCATCATCGATGGCTTCGGTGTGCTTTCCGGCCGCGTCAAGGGCGCTGCGAGCCACTGATGCAGCAGACCGAACGCAACGAACCGCCGCTCTCCGCATCGGACGCCCTGTTTGCGGGCCCGGCCCAGCCGCTTGACGTATTGAAGCGCATTTATGGCTACCCCGCCTTTCGCGGGCGTCAGCAGGAAGTGGTGGAGCATGTCGTTGCCGGTGGCGATGCAGTCGTGCTCTTCCCGACCGGCGCTGGCAAATCGCTCTGCTTCCAGATCCCTGCGCTTTGTCGCCAAGGCCTCGGCATTGTCGTCTCGCCGCTGATTGCGCTGATGCGTGATCAGGTGGAAGCGATGAAGCAGCTCGGCATTCGCGCCGCCGCACTCAATTCCTCCATTTCTCGCGAGGAATATGTCGCGATCCGCCGTGCTATTTCCTCTGATAATCTCGACCTGCTCTATGTCACACCGGAACGCATCCTCACGGATGGTTTTCGCGAAATTATCAGCAATGCGAAGATCGCGCTTTTCGCCATCGACGAGGCGCATTGTGTCTCCCAATGGGGCCATGATTTCCGGCCGGAATACCGCGAACTCGGCAGGCTTGCGGAGCATTATCCCGGCGTGCCGCGCATTGCACTGACGGCGACCGCCGATCCGCATACGCGGGAGGACATTATCGAGCGGCTGATGCTCGACAATGCCGAGGTCTTCACGACGAGCTTCGACCGGCCGAACATTGCCTATGAGATCGTCGAGCGGGATCAGCCGCGCCAGCAGCTCTTACGTTTTCTCGCCGGCCACAAAGGCAATAGCGGTATCGTCTATTGTCTGTCGCGCGCCAAAGTCGAGGATACGGCGGATTGGCTGAACACACAGGGTATCCGGGCACTTGCCTATCATGCCGGCATGGACCGGGCGCTGCGCGACGCCAACCAGGATGCTTTCCTGAAGGAAGAAGAACTCTGCCTTGTCGCCACCGTTGCCTTCGGCATGGGCATCGACAAGCCTAACGTGCGTTACGTCGCCCATCTCGATCTGCCGGGCTCTGTCGAGGCCTATTATCAGGAGACGGGCCGTGCGGGCCGCGACGGCCTGCCCTCCGAAGTCTGGATGGCCTATGGCATGGCTGATGTGATCCAGCGCCGGCGGATGATCGATGAGGGCAATGCGGCAGACGAGATCAAACGCATAGAGCGCGGCAAGCTGAATGCGCTGTTGGCGATCTGCGAGACGGCGTCCTGTCGGCGACAGGCGATCCTGGCGCATTTCGGCGAGGCGCATGGCGGCAAATGCGGCAATTGCGATACCTGCGTGAAGCCGGTCGAAACCTGGGACGGGACGGAAGCTGCGATCAAGGCGCTGGCCGCTATCTACCGCACCGGCGAGCGTTTCGGGGCAGGCCACGTGATCGATGTGCTCATAGGCAACATCAATGAGAAGACCGAGCGCTTCGGACATGTCGGTATGCCGGTCTTCGGCGTCGGCAAGGATATTCCGGCGCGCACCTGGCAATCCGTCTACCGCCAGCTTCTGGCGATGGGGCTGGTGCGTACCGATCACGAAGCTTTCGGCGCCTTGAAGCTGGAGCCGGAGGCGCGTTCCGTCTTCAAGCGTGAGCGGGAAGTCTTCTTCCGTAAGGATCGCGCGCCTTCCGAGCGCCGGGCGAAAAAGACCGAGCGTGCGGAGCGCAGGACCGGGCTTTCGGGTGCAGATGGCACGCTCTTCGAGGCGCTCAGGGCCGAGCGCATGTCGATCGCCAAATCGCTCGGCGTGCCGCCCTATGTCGTCTTCCCCGATACGACGCTGATTGCCTTTGCCACCGAACGGCCGCGCAGCCGTAAGGAACTGCTTGGCATTTCCGGCGTCGGCCAGTCGAAGCTCGAGCGCTACGGCGACGCCTTCCTCGATATCATCCTGTCTCACGATGAATAGCGCGGCTATGTAGGCTTTAGCCTTGCGACCCCAGGATGCCTTATTCTTGAGAGGATGACGGGTGTCTTACAGTTGCTCTCGGGAGGATCGTCATGAGCCAGAATATCTATGATACGGCGGAATTCTTCGCCGGATACAGCGTCATGCGCCGCTCGATCGAGGGGCTTGATGGCGCTGCCGAATGGCCGGCGGTTCAGGCGCAATTGCCGGATCTCACGGGCAAGCGCGTTGTCGATCTCGGCTGTGGTTTCGGTTGGTTTGCGCGGTATGCCCGTTCAGCCGGTGCCGCAAGCGTGCTCGGTCTCGATATCTCGCAGAAAATGATTGCCCGGGCGAAGGCGGATACGCGGGATGAGGCGATCACCTATGGGATTGCCGATCTCGAAGAGCTGCAACTGCCGGCAGCCTCGTTCGATTTTGCGCATAGTTCGCTTGCATTTCACTATGTCAGCAACTTCGTGCGGCTCGTTGCGATGGTTCACCGGGCGCTCGTTCCCGGCTCGCATTTCGTCTTTACGATCGAGCATCCGATTTTCATGGCACCGCGCAATGCCGGCTGGAGCACCGATAGTGAGGGACGGCGCATATGGCCGCTCGACAGCTATGCGGTCGAGGGAAGCCGGACGACGGACTGGCTGGCCAAAGGTGTCGTCAAACAGCATCRCCGCCTCGGCACGACAATCAACACGTTGATCGCTGCCGGCTTTACCATCCGCCATGTCGAGGAATGGGCGCCGAGCGAGCCGGATCTCGCCGAACATCCTGAGTGGGCCGAGGAGCTCGACCGGCCTACCTTTCTGCTTGTCACAGCTGAGCGTTGAGCAAGACAAGCCGATGGCGATGTGCTAACCGACGCTCAACGGGAAACATCAAGAGAAGGGCCTATAATGACCTCGAATTTCCTCTCGCATCTGCGCAGCGAACTCGCCGCTCTCAAGGATGCCGGTCTCTACAAATCCGAGCGCATCATCACCTCCAAGCAGGCTGGCGAAATCGCTGTTGCCTCCGGTGAGCGGGTACTGAATTTCTGCGCCAACAACTATCTGGGTCTGGCCGATAACGAAGAGCTGGCGGATGCCGGCAAGAAGGCGCTCGACCGGTACGGCTACGGGATGGCCTCGGTGCGCTTCATCTGCGGCACGCAGGAAGAACACAAGCAGCTCGAAGCGCGGATCTCCTCCTTCCTCGGCATGGAAGACACGATCCTCTATTCCTCCTGCTTCGATGCCAATGGCGGCCTGTTCGAGACGCTGCTCTCCGAAGAGGATGCGATCATTTCCGACGCGCTGAACCATGCCTCGATCATCGACGGCGTGCGCCTCTCCAAGGCCAAGCGTTTCCGCTACGCCAACAATGACATGGCGGCCCTTGAGGAAGAGCTGAAGAAGGCCGAAGGCAGCCGCTTCAAGCTGATCGCAACCGACGGCGTCTTCTCCATGGACGGCATCATCGCCAATCTGCAGGGTGTGTGCGATCTCGCCGAGAAATACGGCGCGATGGTCATGGTGGATGACAGCCACGCCGTCGGCTTCGTTGGTAAACATGGCCGCGGCTCGCCGGAATATTGCGGCGTCGAAGGCCGGATCGATATCATCACCGGCACGCTCGGCAAGGCGCTCGGTGGTGCGTCCGGCGGCTATACCTCGGCCAAGGCCGAGATCGTGGAATGGCTGCGGCAGCGTTCGCGCCCCTATCTCTTCTCCAACACGCTGGCGCCGGTTATTGCCGCTGCCTCGCTGAAGGTCTTCGACCTCATCGAAAACGGCGATGCGCTGCGCGAGCGGCTGACGGCGAATGCGACGCTCTTCCGCTCGGAGATGACCAAGCTCGGCTTCACGCTGGCAGGCGAGGGGCATGCGATCATCCCGGTCATGCTGGGAGACGCGAAGCTCGCGCAGGATATGGCGGCACTGATGCTGAAAAAGGGCGTCTACGTAGTCGGCTTCTCCTTCCCCGTCGTGCCGAAGGGTCAGGCGCGCATCCGCACGCAGATGTCGGCTGCGCATTCGAAGGCGGATGTGGAGCGGGCAATTGCCGTCTTTGCCGAAGCAGGCCGTGAACTCGGCGTTATCTAAGGGCCTTGAGGAGAAAAGATCATGTCCAACATGATGAAGGCACTGGTCAAGGCGAAGCCCGAAGTCGGCCTCTGGATGGAAAATGTGCCGGTGCCGGAAGTCGGCCCGAACGACGTGCTGATCCGAGTGAAGAAATCGGCGATCTGCGGCACGGACGTGCATATCTGGAACTGGGACCAGTGGGCGCAGAAGACCATTCCGGTGCCGATGGTCGTCGGCCATGAATTCTGCGGCGAGATTGCCGAAATCGGCTCGTCCGTCACCAAGTACCATGTCGGCGAGCGTGTCTCCGGCGAGGGGCATATCGTCTGCGGCAAGTGCCGCAACTGCCGTGCGGGCAGGGGCCATCTTTGCCGCAACACGCTCGGCGTCGGGGTCAACCGGCCGGGCTCGTTCGGTGAGTTCGTCTGTATCCCGGAAGCCAATGTCGTGCCGATCCCGGATGATATTCCGGATGAGATTGCAGCGATCTTCGATCCCTTCGGCAATGCCGTCCACACGGCTCTTTCCTTCGATCTCGTCGGCGAAGACGTGTTGGTCACCGGTGCCGGACCGATCGGCATTATGGGCGCTCTCGTCGCCAAACGCTCGGGCGCGCGCAAGGTCGTCATAACCGACATCAACCCGAACCGGCTCGATCTCGCCCGCAAGCTCGGCATCGACTACGTGGTGGACGCCTCAAAGGAAAACCTTGCCGATGTGATGAAGGCGATCGGCATGACCGAAGGCTTCGATGTGGGGCTCGAAATGTCCGGTGCGGCACCGGCCTTCCGCGACATGATCGACAAGATGAACAATGGCGGCAAGATCGCCATCCTCGGCATTGCGCCTGCCGGTTTCGAGATCGACTGGAACAAGGTCATCTTCAAGATGCTGAACCTCAAGGGCATCTATGGCCGCGAGATGTTCGAGACCTGGTACAAGATGATCGCTTTCGTGCAGGGCGGCCTGGACCTGTCGCCTGTCATCACCCATCGCATCAAGATCGACGAATTCCGCGACGGTTTCGAGGCGATGCGCTCGGGCAATTCCGGCAAGGTCGTGATGGACTGGATGTGAGGAGGCGGGCATGAAATACGAGGGAAGCTGCCACTGCGGCAATATCGCCTTTACGGTCGAAGGCGCGTTTACGGAAGCAGTCGATTGCAACTGCTCGCTCTGCCGCCGGCGTGGCGGCCTGCTCGGCTTCGTACCGCGCGAGCAGCTACATCTGACGGTGCCGGAAGAAAACCTGTCGACCTATACGTTCAACACCCATGCCATCAAGCATCATTTCTGCGCCAAGTGCGGCATAGCGCCCTTCGGGGAAGCGACGGCGCCCAATGGCGTCGAGATGGCTTCCGTCAATCTGCGCTGCATTCCGGCGCTCGATCTGTCTGTCCTGACGGTGAATGCGTTCGACGGGCTGTCGCGCTAGGGCGATAGTTTAGGGCGCAATGTCAATGGGCGTATTATCGGGGACACGCGCCCAGATATCGCGCATCTCCTGGTCGGTCACGGCAATACACCCATCCGTCCAGTCCCACAGCCGGTGCATGTTCTGGAGAAAGCCCCAACCGTTAGGAAGCCCGTGGATCATGATATCGCCGCCGGGAGCAAAGCCTTTCGCTTCGGCATTCTGCCGATCGGCCGGATTTGGATAGGAGATGTGCAGACTGAGATGCGCCATGGACCTGGGATTTCGCCAGTCGATTTCGTAGCGTCCTTCGGGAGTTTTTTCATCGCCCTCCCGTTGCTTCGGCCCCTCATCGGCAGCGCTGCCGAGAGAAATCCGATACGTCGAGAGGGGAGTGTCGCCTTTGAAAAGGACCATGCGGCGTTCGGATTTATAGACACGAATGAGGTCAGCCTGTTGCGCCAGCGGCGCGTCCGGAGGCGGCGAGCCTGAGCCGATCCTCGCCATTACCTTCGTATAGCCGAGAACGTTGATGGCGACGACTGCTAGGACGGCTGCTAGAATGATCAGCTTATTTTTCAACGCGATCCTCGCCCCACTCCGGATCACGGCTTTTGAAGATTCGCCATAATCGTGCGCGATTTGCTTTTGCAACTCATGTTGGCGATTTGCGAAGAATCTGTGGCGTGAGGTTGGAATGATCCGCGGCTATTTCGGTGTTTATCCGAAAGCCCTTGTCTTTCCCCGGTGACATACTAAATAAGCGAAGCAATCGCTGGCGCGGTTCAAAGCCTGTGGATAAGGCTTTTTCCGGGTTTTCGGTGGCTTTTTTTCTGGAAAAGCTTGACGAGAACAAATTTTGTGGGAATCACCATTCGACTTGAGCGGTGAACTGGGTCAAGGCGGATCGCACAACCATGGCCGGAAATCCAATAGCAATGAAGATTTGCTGTCCGATGCCGGCAATCGTGGTTAATCAGGCTTTAAATGTCATCCCGTTAGGTGGGTATAGGTGATTCGAGGCCGGCGCGCACGTGCCAGGCCACGACAGGGTCATTCACCGCAGCGAGTATGAATAGCGTCAGGAAGGCGACGATATAAATGGCAACGAAAGTCAAAGAGAACGAAGAAGCGGAAGTCGAACGCGACGGCGCAAGCGACGGCCCTCTTCTCGATCTTTCCGATGACGCGGTCAAGAAGATGATCAAGGCCGCCAAGAAGCGCGGCTATGTGACGATGGACGAGCTCAACGCCGTCCTGCCTTCCGAAGAAGTGACGTCCGAACAGATCGAAGACACGATGTCGATGCTGTCCGATATGGGCATCAATGTCATCGAGGATGAAGAGGCTGAGGAAGCCGGCGCTTCGAGCAGCGACGATGACGACAGCTCCGACAATGACGAGAGCGAGGGCGGGGAGCTTGCGCCTTCCAGCGGCACCGCGCTTGCGACCGCCAAGAAGAAGGAGCCGACCGACCGTACCGACGACCCGGTGCGCATGTATCTGCGCGAAATGGGTTCAGTCGAGCTTCTGTCTCGCGAAGGCGAAATCGCCATCGCAAAGCGCATCGAGGCCGGCCGCGAAACGATGATCGCAGGCCTCTGTGAGAGCCCGCTGACCTTCCAGGCACTCATCATCTGGCGCGACGAACTGAACGAAGGCACGACGCTGCTGCGCGAGATCATCGATCTCGAAACCACCTATTCCGGTCCGGAAGCCAAGGCCGCCCCGCAGTTCCAGAGCCCCGAGAAGATCGAGGCCGACCGCAAGGCTGCCGAGGAAAAGGAAAAGACGCGGCGTGCGCGTTCCGGTGACGACGACATTACCGATGTCGGCGGCGAAGGCATGCCTCCGGAAGAGGAGGAAGAGGACGAGGACGAATCCAACCTCTCTCTCGCCGCGATGGAAGCCGAGCTTCGCCCGCAGGTCATGGAAACGCTCGACATCATTGCCGAGACCTACAAGAAGCTGCGCAAGCTGCAGGACCAGCAGGTCGAACAGCGCCTTGCCGCCACCGGCACGCTGTCTTCCGCCCAGGAGCGCCGCTACAAGGAGCTCAAGGACGAACTGATCAAGGCCGTCAAGTCGCTGTCGCTTAACCAGAACCGCATCGATGCGCTGGTCGAACAGCTCTATGACATCAACAAGCGTCTCGTTTCCAATGAAGGCCGCCTGCTGCGTCTGGCTGAATCCTACGGCGTCAAGCGTGACTCGTTCCTGGAACAGTACCAGGGCGCCGAGCTCGACCCGAACTGGATGAAGTCGATCGGCAATCTGGCCGCCCGCGGCTGGAAGGAATTCGCCAAGAGCGAAAACACGACGATCCGCGACATCCGCCAGGAGATCCAGAATCTCGCGACGGAAACCGGCATTTCGATCTCGGAATTCCGCCGCATCGTGCACATGGTGCAGAAGGGCGAGCGTGAAGCGCGCATCGCCAAGAAGGAAATGGTCGAAGCGAACCTTCGTCTCGTCATCTCCATCGCCAAGAAGTACACGAACCGCGGTCTGCAGTTCCTCGACCTCATTCAGGAAGGCAATATCGGCCTGATGAAAGCGGTCGACAAGTTCGAATACCGCCGTGGTTACAAGTTCTCGACCTATGCGACGTGGTGGATCCGTCAGGCGATCACCCGTTCGATCGCCGACCAGGCCCGCACGATCCGTATTCCGGTGCACATGATCGAAACGATCAACAAGATCGTTCGTACCTCGCGCCAGATGCTGCATGAAATCGGCCGCGAGCCGACGCCGGAAGAACTGGCCGAAAAGCTCGCCATGCCGCTCGAAAAGGTCCGCAAGGTCCTGAAGATCGCGAAGGAGCCGATCTCGCTCGAAACCCCCGTGGGTGACGAAGAAGATTCGCATCTCGGCGATTTCATCGAAGACAAGAATGCGCTGCTGCCGATCGACGCCGCCATCCAGGCGAACCTGCGCGAGACGACGACACGTGTTCTGGCATCGCTGACGCCGCGCRAAGAGCGCGTTCTGCGCATGCGCTTCGGTATCGGCATGAACACGGACCACACGCTCGAAGAAGTCGGCCAGCAGTTCTCGGTTACCCGCGAACGTATCCGTCAGATCGAAGCGAAGGCGCTGCGCAAGCTCAAGCATCCGAGCCGCTCCAGGAAGCTCAGAAGCTTCCTGGACAGCTAAGATCGCGCAAGCTGCGTTCATTCCTCGACAGCTAGTTTCAAGCTCCGACAACAATCGAAATCAGAACCCGGCCAGCCCTGTTGGCCGGGTTTTCTTTGAACGGAAGCCGCGGATTAATCCGCAGCTATTTTACTAAGCCGGATTGATGGCTGCGCATTGCTTGTCCCTCATTGGTGACAGGCTTATAATTTCGGTCGCGGGGGAAGGGAGCGGTCGCGGCGTGCGAGCGGTATCATGCGCCGCGTGACCGTAGCCTCCGCCGGGAGGTGCAGCATGACCACCTACATTCTGCTGATAAACTGGACCGATCAGGGCATCCGGAACGTGAAAGACTCTGCCAAGCGACTGGATGCGGCAAGGAACATGCTCGGCAGCATGGGCGGTTCCTTCGACAAGTTTTATCTCACCATGGGCGAGTACGACATGGTGGCGACCTGCGAGGCGCCTGATGATCGCGTGATGGCACGCTTCACGCTTTCTCTGGCCACGGGCGGCAATGTGCGTACGAAAACCCTAAAGGCATTTTCGGAAGTGAATTATCGCGACATCATCGCGTCGCTCTCATAGGTCAGGATGGCCGATAGCTGGTGATGAGCCAGATGCGGCGTTGCGGTTGCTCTGCGGCGCTGGCAATGTCGCTGCGCCTTGAACCCAGAGCATGGATTTACCCTGCCGATGGAACATGCCGGCCTGTTGCAAAGAGGAAAGTTCGATCCGGCGTGGCCGGCATCGCTCGTATTCCATCTGGTCGTCGGCGTGTTCTTGCTTGCTTTTTTGCCGAAGGTGGAGCCGGTCAGGCCGCCGCCGGAAGACAGTATCGACGTCCAGGTCGTATCAGTGCCTGCAATGGCCGCTCCATCTCCACTGCCTGCCGTCCAGGCACCGCGGGATGATCACGAAGTGAAGGCTGGCGCTGCTGCGCAGGAAGCCGCGTCAGCGGCGCCCGAAACGGCTGCGAGAGAGGCGCCTCCTTCACCGCCGGCTTTGCCGGGGCCGGTGACATCAGACCCGCCGCTGACATCAGGCCCGCCGCAGCTTGTGCAGGCGAAGGAACTATTTTCGAAAAGGACGCTTGCCAGCCCGCGTAGCAGGAAAGCGCGAGAGATGCTCGGTTCATTGTCGGGCGGGGAGCGCAATCTACAGCTCTGCAATCTCGAAGCACTGGAGCAGATCAACCGTCTGCGTCCGGGCTCGGCACCCGATCTCGTCGCGCCCTACGCCATGAAGGCGGAGAAGGTGAGGGGCAACAGCGTCGAAGTCGACGGTGGCGCTTTCCGAAGCAAGCGCAACTGGTTCAACATCAGGTTCAACTGCGAAGTCGATCCCACCGGCCAGGCGGTGGTGGCCTTCRCCTTTGCCATCGGCGATGCCATTCCGAAAGACGAGTGGCAAGAGCACAATCTGGTGGCAGACGACGGCGAAGCCGACCAGTGAGCTTTGGGCCTGGCGATCACAAGGTTTTTTTGATTTGTGGCTTGATGCTGCCGGTTTTAAAGGCCACATCGCTGCTGTGATAGAAGAAGAAGTCGAGCCGGCAGATACCGATCACGAAAAGGAGCACCAGGAGCCTCGGGCCCGCTGGGGTGTCATCGCGTCGGTGCTCGTACATGTTCCCCTGGTCGCACTCCTCATTTTCGGCCTCCCGAAGATCCAGCCGAAACCTGCTGAAGACGAAAGCGTGAAGGTCGAGCTCGTCCCGCCACCGGAGGAAAAAAAGCCCGAGGAAAAGAAGGCGGAGGAAAAACCGAAAGAGGAAGAGAAGCCGCAGGAGCATGCAAAGGCCGAGCCGCCACCTCCTCCGCCACCACCCCCACCCCCACCCCCGACGGCTGAGAAGGCTCCGGAGCAGGCAAAGCCTATGCCTATGCCGGCTTTGCAGACGATAGCCGAATATGGCGACAAGGATACTGGTCCGCAAAAGTCGATGACCGGGAATTCTTCTCAGGGCGAAGTGAAACCTGCCGAGACTGCGCCGCCCCATGATGCTCAGGCAAATCAGCCGCCAGCAGAGGCGGCAGCGGAAAAACCACAGACGGAGACGCCTCCCGCAAAGCCAGTTCCTGAAGATGTGAAGTTGCCCGAGACTGCGGCGGCTGATGTGTCTCACGAGCGCAATGCACCACTTGCGGAACTGTCTGGAGAAGCCAAGACGAGCATCGAGCAGACGAAACCGGCTGAACCAAAGCTGTCTGAAATAGCGAAGGCGGAGCCGGTGAAGGATGAGCTAACAGAAGCCAAGACCTTGTTTTCGCAGAACGATGATGACGATCCCGTTGCAAGAACAGCAATGGAGGGAGTACCACGCGGCATGCGCGCCGGAAAGCTCTGCGCGAGCGAACTCCAGCAACAGCTGATCCATGCATCGCCCAGTGTTCGGCCTATGCTGGTCCCGACCTATGACCTATCAAATGGGACAGTTCTCGATGTCAGGGCTGGGGCCTTTCGTACGATCAAAGGGTGGTACAACGTTCGTTTCCGCTGCGCGGTGGATGAGAATGCCACAAAGGTTGTTTCCTTTGCCCTTGATGTCGGGGATGCCATACCTCGGAGCCAATGGAAAAGCCGCGGGCTCGGGGATTGAGAAAGCAGCGGTGTTAATCCCATCCTGGAACAAGCCACACGCAAGGAACCACCTCTATCGTTTTCCCATGGCCGTTATGGTACGGTAGAGAAGGGACAAATGATATGTCGAACGAGATCGAGCACTTCTTCGAACGCCAGGACGAAGCCGTCAGCCTGATGTTTCTCGAAAACAAGGCAGACGAGCTGACCGATATTCTGGTGGCTGCTCTGGAAGAARCTCTCGAAATTCTCCTGGAAAGCGCGCCCGCCGRAACCGTCCACTGAGCCTGCCATCCCGAAGCTCCTGATGGAGCTTCTTCCCCTAGGGGTCATCATGGTTGTTCCGCTTCAGGACGATGGCAGACTTCCGGCCTCTCTCCGGAGCCATCTTGGCGGTTATGAATGGCGTCGTGACGCTCTTGGCCGTTCCTCGGCCAGCGTTTTCCGCCTTGAAGGCGAGGGGCGTCCAGGGCTTTACCTGAAGGTCGAAGAGACAGGGCCTTTTTCCGAATTGTTCGACGAGGCCGCGAGGCTCGCATGGCTTGCGGGCCGCGGTCTGCGATGCCCCAAAGTCGTCGCCCATGAGAGCGACGGCGAGCGCAGCTTCCTGCTGATGACGGCGTTGCCGGGAGACGATCTCGTGACCGCCGCAATGCTGCTGCCGGAAGAGCGTGTCGAAATCCTCGCTTCCGCCCTGAGCACCCTTCACAGCCTCGATATCGGCAGTTGCCCTTTCGATCATCGTCTCGACAACCGCCTTGCAACCGCCGAAGCGCGCCTGCGGGCAGGTCTCGTCGATGAGACGGATTTCGACGAGGCGCGGCTCGGTAAAAGCGCCTTCTTCCTCTTCGACGAATTGCAGCGACTGCGGCCGGAAGCCGAAAACCTCGTCGTCGCGCATGGCGATGCCTGCCTGCCGAACTTCATGACGGCGGATGGGCGGTTTTCCGGTTATATCGACTGCTGCCGCCTTGGCGTTGCCGACCGCTATCAGGATATCGCGCTCGCCTGCCGCAGCGTTGCCCATAATTTCGGTGAGGAATTCGTGCGGCTGTTTCTCAACGCCTACGGGCTCTCCATCATCGATCCCGAGAGGGTCGAGTATTATCAGCTTCTCGACGAATTTTTCTGATCTCTTGCCCGGTTCGTCGCCGGCTGGCACAGTCGGCCGCGAGGGAGATTGCGATGGCAGCCAGTCAATTCAGGATGCTGCGCTCGTCCGTGCCGGGCGTCGAGGCCGTGGTGGCAACATCAGGTCATCGTTTTGGGCGCCACACGCATGAACAGTTTGGCATCGGCCTGATCTTTTCCGGCGCGCAGAAATCTCTGAGCGGGCGCGGCATGGTCGAGGCGGAGGCCGGTGATCTCATCACCGTCAATCCGAATGAGGTGCATGACGGTGTGCCGATCGGCGAGGCGCGTTCCTGGAGCATTCTCTATTTTGATCCCGCCGTGATGGATGGCCTTGCGCGTGAAGTTTCGCAAGGCGGGACGAGCAGGTCGGAAATTCCGCGCCCTGTCATTCAAGACAGCCTACTCGCGGAACGGTTTCGCACACTGTTTTCTGCCGTGACCGGCGACGAGGAACGGATGCGCTGCGAGGAGCTACTGCTCTCGGTCATTGCCGATGCGATGCGCGAAACGGCAATACAGGAGGCGCCAGCACCCACGCCGCGCTCCATTGTCCATGCCCGCGGCATGATCGACGACGATCCGGCGGCCGAGATTTCGCTCGCTGATCTGGCGCGGGAAAGTGGCCTCAGCCGGTTTCAGGTGCTGCGCGCCTTTGCGCGGATAACAGGTTTTACGCCGCACGCCTATCTCGTTCAGGCCCGCATACATCTGGCCCGGCGGCTGATCGCCAGCGGTGCGCCACTGGCGGAAGTGGCTTTCGAAAGCGGCTTTGCCGACCAGAGCCATATGACGCGTGCCTTCGTTTCCCGCTATGGCCTGACACCCGGCGCCTATGCGCGCGGCCATTCCTGACGCCCTGCAATTTCGTTCAAGACCCCAAGTCTCTCGTGCTGTTTTCTTCCGCCGTTTCGAGGGAGCAGCAGATGATCAGGGAATTTCGGGGTTATATCTATCTCACGCTGGCCATGGTGACGGTCGGCAGCACGGTTATCGCCAGCAAGGTCATTGCCTCGGGGCTGCCACCGTTTACGGCGACGGCGCTGCGTTTTGCCGTGGCTCTTCCTTTTTTCCTTTTCCTGGCGCGCTGGACGGGATCGCGGCTGCCGCGGCTTTCCGGGCGGGACTGGCTGATCCTCGTGACGCAGGCCGGGGCGGGAAGCGTCGGCTATACGACCTTGTTGATCTCAGGACTATCGCTGACGTCTGCAGCCAATGCAGGCGTCATCATCGGCACGCTGCCGGTCGTCTCTGCGGCAATCTCCATCCTCGTGCTCGGTGAGAGGCCACATCGTTTCCTGCTGCTGGCGATCGGGCTTGCGGCGGCAGGTGTCTTTTCCATCGTCTTTTCGCCGGCAGCCGGGCAGGGGTCTCTTGTGGGCGATGCGTTGATTTTCGGCGCCGTCATCTGCGAGGGGTTGTTCATTCTCTTGAACAAGAGGCTTGCTACGGCCATTCCGCCGTTGACGCAGTCGGGGCTGATGACCGCGATCGGCTTCGTGGTCGCGGCCGTGCCTGCCTTGTTCGAGCATCATGATATCGGCGTCGGCTCACAATCCGCTTTGCTTGCCGTCCTCTATTACGCGCTGGTCCCGACGGTCGGCGGCTTCGTGCTCTGGTATGCGGGGGCGGAGCGTGTCAGCGGTGCGGAGGCGTCTCTTTTCACTGCCGTGGCGCCGGTCTCGGCTGTCATCTTCGCCTTCCTCGTGCTGGGCGAAGCGATCGGTCTCAACCAGATTTTCGGTATCGCTTGCGTGCTTGCAGCCGTCATCGGCCTTGGCCTTGCCAGCCTGCGGCGAACCGCCAAAGCTTAAGCGCGGCGAAAGACGTTGCGGTATTGGCGTGGCGTCATGCCGGTCTGCGCTCTGAACTGCCTGTTGAAATTGGCAAACGAACTATAGCCGACGGCATCGGCGATATGGCCGACGGGTTGGCCAGTGGCCGAAAGGCGGGCGCAGGCATCGCCGATGCGCATGCGGATCAGATAGTCGGAGACAGTCGTGCCGGTGTGGCGGCGAAAGAGTCGGTGCAGGCCGGAGACGCTCAGTGCCGCAATATCGGCGAGTTCTTCCAGGGCGATCGTACGGGCGTAGTTCACATGCAGATGGGTCAGCACCCGGTCGATGCGCTCGCGGCTTTCCTGTAATCCACGGCCCTGGCCGGGCGTGCTCGCCAGCACAGATGCCTGGCGGTCGCCGGCAATCCGGCCGAGGATGTTAAGGAGCGAAAGAAGCCGCTCGGCGGGAGACTTTGAAAAGATTGCCTCGATCTCGCCGCGTATGACATCGGCCGTTTCTCTCGAAAATTGCAGCCCCCGATCGGCGCGAGACAGCATTGCCTCGATCGGGCGCAGCTCGACTGCACCTGCCGTCACCTGTCGGATCCAGTCCGGATGGAACCAGAGCACGAGGGCGATATGCGGGTTCGCCTCGTCATATTTGGCGCGGGATACCCAGGTGTGCGGCAGGTTCGGGCCGACGAGCACCAGGTCGCCGTCCGCATACTCTCCCGTGTGGTCGCCGATGAAGCGCTGGCCGATGGAATTCAGCGTCAGGGTCAGCTCGAATTCGGGATGGTGGTGCCACTGGAAGGGGATCGCGTCATCCAGCCGCCGGTTCAGCATGCTCCAGGAAGCATCGGCATGTCGCGGCAGAATTTCGAGATAAGGCCTCATCAGGCGCCTTTCGGATTATTGACGCCAGAATAGTATCATAGTTTGCCAAAGCCGCACAACATAGTGCGCCCAACGCAGCTACACTCTCATCATCGCCTGAAACCACAGGGATGGAACACATGATGGGAGGATCTCATGGAACTGGCAGTGAAACGCGACGCTCATCCGACGGCCTCGTCGGTCACCACCCAGCTCAAGGACATCCAGAAGAGACTGCCGCTGCGCGTGCTCTCGGAAGCGGACTGGAAGCACTGGACAACGAAGGGCTATGTCATCGTTCGTCAGGCCGTTCCTGCAGCCAATGTCGAGCGGCTTGCGGAGGTGCTCTGGCGTTTTGACGAGAAGGACCCGAACGATCCTTCCACCTGGTATGCGCCGCAGCGCCGTGAGCACAAGATGAAAGAGCTCAACAATACCGGCATGCTGGAGATCTATAATCATCAGGCCATGTGGGATAACCGGATGGAGAAGCGCGTCTATGACGTCTTCGTCGATATCTGGGACCGCGAAGACCTGTGGGTGACGATCGACCGAGCCAATCTCAACCCGCCGAAAAAGGTCAAGGGCAATCCCAACGGTTTCATCCACTGGGATGTCGATACTTCCATCCGGCCGATGCCGATCGGCGTGCAGGCAGTGCTGAGCCTCAAGAAGCAGGACGGCGATGTCGGCGGCTTCCAGTGCGTGCCCTATCTCTTCGAACATTTCGACGAATGGGTGAAGACGCAGCCGGAGGATCGCGACCCGATGCATCCCGATATGACCGGCCTTTCGACTGTGAATATCGATATGGAGCCGGGCGACCTGATGATCTTCAATTCGCTGCTCGCCCATGGCGTTCGCCCGAACCATGCGGAGAACCGCGTGCGCATGGCGCAATATATTTCCATGCACCCGGCCGAATACGACAATGCGGAAGAGCGCGACGAGCGTATTCGCCTGTGGCGGGAACTCGACCATCCGAAGCGTGATGCTTTCCCCGGCGATCCGCGCGAATGGGAAAAGCATAATGCCAAGACCGCCGAGCTGACGCCGCTCGGCCGCAAGCTGCTCGGTCTCGACCGCTGGTAAGACGCTAGAAGATCAAAGCCGCGGAGGTGACGTTTCCGCGGCTCTTCATCATCATCGGCGACATGATCGCGCGGTCCGGCATAAAACCGCCGATGCTGTCTCTCATTCCTACAGCAACGGGCTTATGAAATCCGCCGAGAATGAGAAGGGAGCTGCGGACCCCTTGGGATGACCGCTTGTCTACCCTATCTCTTTCGGAGAGATATCAATCCGGAGATGACATCCATGTCAGGCAAGCCGATCAAGATTCCCGGGCCGGACCACCCGATTACCGTCGAACACAATCCCTCCCATATCGTCGTCAAGCTGGGCGGCCGCGTGATTGCCGATACGCATGATGCGCTGACGCTTCGCGAGGCTTCCTATCCGCCGGTGCAGTATATTCCACGCAAGGATGTGGATATGTCACTGCTGGAGCGCACCGACCACGAAAGCCATTGCCCTTATAAGGGGGATGCTTCCTACTACAGCATTCCTGATGGCGGTGAGCGTTCGAAGAATGCGATCTGGACCTATGAGACGCCCAATCCCGCCGTTGCCAATATCAAGAACTATATGGCCTTCTACCCCGATAGGGTCGATTCCATCGAAGAGCTGCCATCGCCGGAAGCGGGACAGTTCTAAGGGATAACTTGACTTCCACTTCTGATCTATCGCGGCCGGCGCAAGTAGTCCCGCATGCTAAGCGTAATGGATTAATATGAAGCCTCCTCAGGTTGAAGTATTCTCGCTGAGCGCGCGTATTATGCAGGCTGGGGGCCATGAAACTGGATCAAGTGGAGCTTCGCTCCGAAGCATTGGATATCCGCATCGTAGAGAGCGTCGGCGATGGTTCGTTCAATTTTGAATTCGATGTCTCGTACGGCGATGGATATATTCTAATCCTTCTGGAAATACTGGCAGGAAGGGGCGATTTTCTTGTTCAGGGTTTCGACGAGGCAAACAGCGCCGCAGCCTCACTGCAGAGGCGTCAGCGTGTTTATATATTGAGACCGGTAGAAGCCAACCGCAGGATCGCCGTCGGCATGTTTGCGGCCGTCAACAGCAAGGTCCGGGCGACGATCGCCTGCTTCAAGAGAAAGATCGTCGACACATCGGCGGAACTGTCCTTTCCGCTCTGCCGAGCGCTCTGCAAACTGCTCGTTGCTTCGTCGCTTGCCTGGATGGGCATTCCGTCTCCCGACATTCTCGATAGGGTCGAGATCTCCAGCACTCCCTCTGTCGAGCAGATGAGGCAGCTTCTCATTGGCACGGAGACGACAGGCAGTTCGCAGAACGAACTGCTCGCTCTTGTCGATCCGGATTTGCGTACGGCAATCCTTGATGTCATGGAGGAGACCATGTGGCTGCTCGACATGCGGGACCAGATCCATACCGCCGCGTGCCAGATGGTCGGCTGCTGTCCACCCCCAAGGTGATGCGGCAATTGCACGCCGGAGCTTATTCCGATTGACATAAATCATTTTCAAGCAGAACACCGTTCCGTTCTTATAAGATTCCTATAAGCGCCTGTGGCCTGCCCGCAGGCCGGTGACTGAACAATGGACATACCAGTGGACAAGCGGGAAAGCGTTCTGCGCCATCCCGGCTATCTGAACTTCGCCGCCTCCCGCGTTTTCTCCTCGCTTTCCTTTCAGGCCGTGGCGATCGCCATGGGATGGATGATTTACGAACAGACTCATAGCGCCTTCGCGCTTGCGCTCGTCGGCCTCTGCCAGTTTCTGCCGATGGCAGTGCTAACCTTCGTCGTGGGCCATGTCGCCGATCGGTTCGACCGCCGACGGATTGGACTTGCCTGCCAGCTTATCGAAGCGATTACCTCGCTGGTGCTGGCGATCGCGACCTGGCAGCAGTGGCTTTCGCCTGTCGGAATGCTTGTTGCGGTCACCATCATGGGTGCAGTTGTCGCCTTTGAAAGGCCGACTATGGCCGCCCTTTTGCCCAGTATCGTACCGGCCTCGATGCTACAGCGAGCGRTTGCCACCTCGACCTCGATGATGCAGACGGCTCTGATCATCGGTCCGTCGCTCGGCGGTCTTCTCTATGGCGTCAGTCCCATAGCACCCTTTGCGATCTCGGCCGTCCTTTTCGCCGTGGCAAGCTTCAACGTGATTTCCATTCGCATGGAGTGGACGCCTTCGAAACGCGAGCCGGTGACCGTGTCGTCCGTCTTCGCCGGGGTTTCCTTCATCCGCAGCCGGCCGGTGATGCTCGGCACCATCTCGCTCGATCTTTTCGCTGTTCTGCTTGGCGGCGCCACAGCGCTGCTGCCGATGTTTGCCAGTGATATCCTGCATGCCGGCCCATGGGGGCTCGGTATGCTGCGCGCGGCACCAGCGATCGGTGCGCTTGCCATGTCGATCGTGCTTGCACGGCGGCCGCTGACATCGGATGTCGGTCGCAAGATGTTGCTGGCAGTCGCGGTGTTTGGCGTGGCCACCATCGTCTTTGCACTGTCCACCAACGTTGCGCTTTCCGTCGTCGCACTGTTCGTCGTCGGAGCCTCGGACACCGTGAGCGTCGTCGTTCGCAGCTCGCTGGTGCAGCTTCTGACGCCGGATGAAATGCGCGGGCGCGTCAATGCGGTGAATTCGCTCTTCATCGGTACCTCGAACCAGCTCGGCGAATTCGAATCCGGCATGCTTGCCGGCGTGCTTGGCCCGGTCGCGGCCGGTATTGTCGGCGGGGTAGGCACAATCGCAGTCGTGCTCATGTGGACGCGATTCTTCCCTGATCTCCTCAAGGTGAAGACGCTTCAGGGTTAGCTCTCATCTCCTAGCCGCATCGGCCGCAGGCATTAGTTGACGCGGTAATGTCGGATGTGGCCGGCGTCGCACGTCTTTCGGACGTTAACGCAAGAGGAGAAGTGCAATGTCCTATGTTGATGGTTTCATCGTCGCCGTTCCCCGCGAGAATGTCGATGCGTACAAGGAATTCTCTGCCCACGCCGGATCGATCTGGAAGGAATACGGCGCGCTCGAATATGTCGAATGCCTCGGCAATGACGTGCCTTATGGCGAATTGACCTCGTTTCCACGGGCTGTCATGGCTGCGGATGACGAGGTGGTCGTCTTTTCCTGGATTCGCTACAAATCCAGACAGCATCGCGACGAGATCAATAGCAAGGTCATGGCCGATCCGCGCCTTTCCAGCGACAAATGGAAAATGCCGTTTGACGGCAAGCGGATGATCTATGGCGGCTTCGAGGAGTTGCTGCGGCTTTAGTTTCGGCCCATCTCCATTGACTTCAGAGGCAAGGCGCGCCACCTCGCGGAGACAATCTGCGACGGAGACCGCCTTGCCTCAGACCATCCTTACGCTTTCCACCCGCGGCCAGGGTCTCTACGAATTCACCGATCAGGCCAATGCCTTCGTGCGTCATTCCGGTATGCTGGAGGGCCTGCTGACGGTCTTCGTGCGCCACACCTCCTGTTCGCTGCTCATCCAGGAAAATGCCGATCCCGACGTGAAGACGGACCTCAACAGCTTCTTCCGCCGCCTCGTGCCGCCATCTTCCGATCCGTCGATGCGGTGGGTCGTTCATACGACAGAGGGACCAGACGATATGCCCGCCCATATCAAGGCGGCACTGACGCAGGTTTCGATCGGTATTCCCGTCGGCAACAGCCGGCTGGTGCTCGGCACCTGGCAGGGCATCTATCTTTTCGAACATCGCGACCGGTCGCATCGGCGCGAGGTGGTGCTGCATCTCAGCTCATAATTAATCACGCAATCCCGCTGCACACTTTTGCTGGAGTTGCTCTAACGCCATTAACCCTTGTGAACGCTGACTGAATGGGCAGTTCGAACGGCATTCAGCTTCATGCGTTTAGTCTCGAGACAATCCCAAAAGGGAGATCGAGGACACATCACGAGGAGACAACCCGATGTCGCATTTCCTTGCCAAGACTTCGCTTGCCGTACTGCTCGCCCTGAGCTCCATCCCGTTTGCCGGCTCCGTTGCTTTCGCCGCGCCCCAGACGGATCTCGTCGTCAAGGCGCAGTACCATCGCCCGCCGGTTCGCGGCTGCTCGCCGATGGAGGCCATCCGCAAGGCCCGCTATTCCGGCCTGCGCGACGTACGCATTTCCAACATCACGCCGCGCCGGGTCGTCGTTGCCGGCCGCGATCGCCGTGGCTGGGACCGCATAACCTTCGCCAATGTGCGCGGCTGCCCGCTCATGTATCGCTAATTCGTTCGGCCAGAGCCAGGAAGACTTGGGGCCGGTAAGACTTGGACCCGGAAAACTTAGGCTCGACCCATTTTGCCTTGACCGCGACACCTTCGACCGTCTTTTCTCGGAACTGTATGTAAGTGATTCCGAAACAGGCTCCGGCAGTTGCCCGCGCGGCTATCAACCACGAGGATCTTTTTCATGATGCAGTTTCTGGCGAAAGCGGGGCTTGCTGCCCTTCTTTCCGCTGCTGCGCTGGCCGGCACCGTTGCGCCGGCTGCAGCACAGGTGAATATCATTATCGGCGAACCGGACCGTCGTCCGCCCCCGCCGGATTGGCGCCGCCCGCCACCGCCACCGCCGGGATACGGGCGTCCGCCAGGCTACGGCCGTCCGCCGCGTGGCGGCTGCGATCCGCGCATGGCGGAAAACATCGCCGAGGATTACGGCCTGCGCCGCACCCGCGTCGTCGATGTCTCGCCTCGCCGTATCGTCGTGCAGGGCTGGAGCCGTCGCGGCCCCGACCAGATGACCTTCGGCAACGTTCGCGGTTGCCCGCTCATGCGCCGCTGATACCACAGCATCGGTCTGAAAATCGGGATCGATGTCGGAACCCCTGATGCACCGATTCAAAGAGTTAGAGCGTCCTTAGTCCGTTCTAATGGCCCCACGGCGCTCCAGCGGACGATCGTCCACCGCACAAAAAACCGCCCTTGCAGACAGCAAGGGCGGTTTTCTTTTGAGTGGTTTTCCGTCGGGGGCAGGGCGCCGAAGCGCCCTGTGGGGTTTTACTGCTCGATCGCGAAAGTCATGCTGACGGTCACATTGTAGCTGTTCTCGCCGCCCTGGACC